>CANRMU010000076.1 GCA_947631895.1 uncultured Bacilli bacterium
CTATTAATAAATTCTAAAGAACAAATTTTAACTGAAAAATTGAAGTCATTATTAAAACTTGGTTTTAGATCTACAAGGTACAAAGATTTATTTGATTTTTACTATTTAATTAATATTGCTGGAATTGATAAATCAAAACTAAAAAAGTGTTTGGAAATTTTAATATTTAATGATTCAAATATGAAAGAAAATAATATTTCAGATATTATTTCAAGATTAAATCAGATTTTAAATTCTAAAAGATATTTAACAATGTTAAATGATCCAAAAGTTAATTGGTTAAACATTCCAATAAAAGAAGTAATCAATAATGTTATGCAATACTTTAATAATCTTAATGTTGTATCTGTATAAAAGTAACTAAAATGTTGAATATTAAAAATGAAATATTTTAAAAATTCTGATATCAATATTTATTTAGAACATAAATTTTCTTTTTATTTTTCTAAAATTTGTAAATTATTGATATTTATTTGATATTCTGCAAATCGTTTAGCAACTCTTCCATTTAATATTACTAAATCTCCTACATTAAATTCTTTTACTTTCTTTAGTTCATTATTAAATAGAACAAAGTTCCCTATTCCACTTTCATCACTAGCTGTTATAAAAGCCATATCTAAATTATCTTTAGTTTTAATTTTTTTAATATTTTCAATTAAAACCACACATTTAACATATTCATTAAAATGATTTTTAATATCTTCTATTTTCATAATTGTTTTATCTTGATATGCACTAGCAGGATGATTACTAATATAAAAACCAAAACTTAAATATTCTTCTTTTCTTTTTTCTTCTAAGGTATCATCAGGTAAAATAATAATTTCTGGTTTTAAAACAAATTCACTTGCTAAATCACTTACTAAAGATGCATAATCTAAAGCTTTATCTAAATTAGCTTTTAAGGTTTGATGATTAAGCTTAAATTCACTTAAAGCATCAGCCATAATTAAAGCTTCAATAGTTTTTTTATTAACACTTTTACCATAAATTCTAGATACAAAATCTAAATAATCAGTATATAATCCTTTTTCTCTTTCTAAAATAATATTTTTAGTTGCTTCAATACCCAAATTTCTAATTAAAGTAAACGGAATTCTTAAAGCATTACCTTCAATCTTATAAGTATCAAAACTTTTATTAATACTAGGTGGTAAAAATGAAATATTATACTTTTTAGCCATACTCATATATTCTTTAGTCTTAGGTGCACTACTAAGGGACATATTAAGTAAATTAGCAATAAAGTATAGAGGATAATAACATTTTAAATAAGCCATTTGGACTCCAATTAAAGCATAACTAACGGAATGAGATTTATTAAAACCATAATCAGCAAATTTTAAAATTAAATCATATATTTCTTTAGCAATATTTATTGAATAACCATTTAAAGTAGCTCTTTTAAGAAATTTAGTTTTTTCTTCCTCCATAACACTTTTTTTCTTTTTACTCATTGCTCTTCTAATTATATCAGCTTCCGCATAAGAATAATTACCAACTTTAACAAGGATTTGCATAATTTGTTCTTGATATACAATAATACCATAAGTTTCTTTTAAAATAGGTTCTAAAGAAGGATGCAAATAACTAACAACTTCTTCCCTATTCTTTCTTTTAATAAAAGTATCAATATTATTCATTGGTCCTGGTCTATATAAAGCAATAGCACTTACAATATCTAAAAAATTCTCAGGTTTTAATTTTCTTAAAAAATTTTTAATACCTTCACTTTCAAATTGAAATATCCCAATAGTATCTCCCCTTCTAAATAATTCCATAATCTTAGAATCATTATAATCAATTTGATTTAATTTAATTGTCTTACCAGTATTCTCTTTAATTAAATTTAAAACATTTTCAATAATAGTTAAATTTTTAATACTTAAAAAATCCATCTTAATTAAACCTAATTCTTCTAAATAATTCATGCTTATGCCTGTTATTAATTCTTCATTATTAAAATAAACAGGTATTACTTCATCTAAAGGTACACTACTAATGACAACCCCAGCAGCATGAGTTGAAATATGTTTTTTTAAACCTTCAATTAAGAAGGTTTTTCTAACAACTTCCCTTAAAAGATCATCATTCATCACTATTTTTTTAATTTTAGGATTTAATAAATTAGTTTTTAAATCAAGTTTGGCATCTATTAATGATAAAAAACTTTCCATCACTTCATTAGAAACTTTTAAGGCTTTACAAACACATCTAAGCGCTAATTTACATTTTAAAGTTCCAAAAGTAATAATATTAGCAACTTTATCTATTCCATAACGATTTTTAACATATTCCACAACTTGATTTCTTTTCGTATCTTCAAAATCAATATCAATATCAGGCATTGTTACTCGCTCAGGATTTAAAAATCTTTCAAATAATAGATGATATTTTATAGGGTCAACATCTGTGATACCAATTGCATAACTAACTAAAGAACCAGCCGCAGAACCTCTTCCCATTCCAACTAAAATATCATTTGTTTTAGCATATTTAACGTAATCATAAACAATTAAAAAATAATCAACAAAACCCATTTTATTAATAACTTCTAATTCATAGGTTAAACGTTTTATATATTCTTCACTAACATTATTATTTAATCTTTTAGCTAAACCTTTTTTAGCTAAAGCAGTTAAATAAACATAAGAATCTTTAATGCTTTCATCATAATGAGGAATGTAACGATTATTCTTTGGTATAACTAAATTAAATTTATCTAAAATAAACGAATTATCTTCATTTTCTCTAAAAAAATTTTCTAAACTTTGATACTGATAATTACTTTTTTCTACTTCATCTAAAGTAATATTTTCTAAAATTGCTTTTAATAAATCTAAAGCATTAGCATTTTCATTTTTAAAACATCTAATAAAAGGCGCATAAATAATATTATTAGTTTTTAAATAAGCATTTTTCTTTTCCGTTTCATTTACAAACCCTAAATAAAAATCTTCTTCATTAAAAAAAGGTTTAATCGTCTCATAACTAGTAATAAAATTAGAATCCATTATAATTACTAAATCATTAAAAAGCTTTTTATCTAAAGATGATACTTCTTCTTTAATTTGCATTTTAGTATGAATTTTTAATAAATTTTGATATCCTTGATAATTTTTAGCATACATCGATAAATTAACAGTTAAAAAAGGAACATTTAGACCAACAATTGGTTGAATTTCATTTTTTAAACATAAATCATAAAATTCCATTACCCCATATAAATTATCATCACAAATACCACAAGCTTTTATCTTTTTTTCTTTTAAAACATCTATTAGTTTTGGTAGGCTTATTAAACTTTTTAATAAAGAATAATCACTTACAATCCGAAGAGGTATATTCATCATTCATCACCCACCTTGTTATAACAATTATATCAAAAGACAGTTAAAATATAAAGAATTAATCATCATAATTTATAGCCGGTTTTCTTTTAACATAATGAAAAACAAAATATAATAAAGCACTTATTATAACTAAAAAGTAAAAATTAAAACTTCTTAATAAAAGCATTCCAGATAAAGCTAAACTTTCTCCATAAATCATATTATTAACACTCAATAATAATCCTTCATTAATCATTACTCCCCCAGGAGTTGGCATTAAATCAGAACCTAGAGTTACACATACTTGAAAAGCCATAATTAAAAAAACATTATATTCATTTAAACCAAAAGCTTTATAAACCGTATAACTTGCTAATAATAAAGAGACTCTTTGCAAAAACAAAATAATAAATGATTCTATAACTAATTTAGGCTTTTCTTTAGTTATTTTAGAACATGATTGATATTCTTTTAAAGACTTAGCTAATTTATTTTTTAATTTATCTTTATTTTTAATTAATTTAAGATGATCAATTAGATAATTACTTAATTTTAATAATAAATTAGCAATTTTTTTAGAATAAATTAAAGCTGCAAATAATAAAATAACTAAAATAGTCGTAATATAACCTAAAATAACTACCCAATTATAAAAAGGATTTATATTAAATATTTCTTTATTAAAAATAATAAAAAAGATTGTAGCTATAAAAATAAGAACAATTCGGTTCATCATCGTATTAAATAAAACTAATACACTACTAGACTGATATTTAATTTTATCTTTTTTCATTTCAATCATTTGAACCGGTTGACCACCCATATTACTTGGCGTGATAGCCGAGAAATAAATTTCCGTAAAAATATAACCAAAAGTATGATAAAAACTTACTTTTGAACCAAAATATCCTAAAATTCTTTTTAAAAATAAACTACCAAAAAACACATAACCAAAAACACATAAAATTGTTAAAAAGATAAAGAAAGGATTAGTATTTTTAATTGATTCAATTAAAAGATTAATATCGCATCCTTTTAAAACAAAAACATAAGTTAAAATTATTAAAACAATAAATAATATTGCTGATAAAACATATTTTTTCATATCTCTCACAAAATAAGTATAAAGGTTATTTGAAATTATTGCAATAAAAAAAGCCTAAATATAGACTTTATTGCTTCCTTCTTGGTGTCCTCTTGGGGGCTCGAACCCCAGACCCACTGATTAAGAGTCAGTTGCTCTACCAACTGAGCTAAGAAGACATATATGGCGGAGTGAGAGAGATTTGAACTCTCGCGCCAGTTGCCCGACCTACACCCTTAGCAGGGGCGCCTCTTCAGCCT
>CANRMU010000077.1 GCA_947631895.1 uncultured Bacilli bacterium
GGTCCTGATTCATTTTCTTTAGTTTTAATTTCAACTTTAGGCTCTTCATCATATTCATAAGTTGTCGTAATTGCAAGACCAACTTTTGGACCATCCTCTGTATCATAAACACTTGCTGTTGCATCTATCTCTTTATCATCTCTTAAAACTTTAAAATTAATTTTATCACCAATTTGATGTGATTTAACAATTTCTCTTAGTTCATCTAATTGAGTAATTTTTTTACCTTCAACACTTAAAATAATATCAAATAATTTAATATCAGTATTTGCTTCATCATCAATATAGGTTACATGAGCATCTTCTTTATTAATATTAATACTTTTATTAGCTAAATGATAAGCACTTATAGTAGCATTATCAACAGATTGCTGCATCGCAATTTTATCACTTTTTAAGGTTTCTTCCCAAGTTTCATTTTCATTTAAAACTTCTTCATTAGGGACAATATCCCAATTAGGAATTAAATAAGAAGCCGCTAGGAAAGGAAGACTACCCTTTACTACTGAAACATATGCCATCCCAAGTTCACCACTAGTTTCATAACCATTTTCAACTTCTATTCTTTTATCTAAAACAACCATTCCTCCTGGTCGATATACTTTATATGGTAATTCTACATAGAAAAACGCCACTATAAAAACTAAAAATAATAAAAATTTATAATTTTCTTTGATAAATGATTTAACTTCTTCATACAATTTATTAAACATATTAAGCCTCCTACATCATTATATCAAAAAAAGGAAATCACTATGCAAAAAAATAACATTTATTTATTATTTATTTTAATCTTTACAATATCTTTATTTACTTTTCACAATGAAATTCAATTAAGTATTTTAAATGCTTGTGAACTTTTTATTACTAAAGTATTTCCATCTTTATTTCCGATGTTTGTATTAACTGACCTTTTAATTTATCTAGGTCTTCCAGAACTTCTTACTAAAATATTTGGTAATTTTTTTAAAAAAGTCTTTCATACTAGTCCTTATGGTGCTTTTATGTTTTTTACCTCTCTTTTTTGTGGAACGCCTGCAAATGCTTATGTTTTAAAAAATTTAGTTACTGAAAAAAAATTAAGTGTTGATGAAGCAAGTTATGTTTTTAGTTTTTCATTTTTTACTAATCCTTTATTTTATTTAACAATGCTAAACTTTATTTTTAAAGAAAAAAATATAATATTAACATTATTTTTAATCCCTTATCTAGCCAATATTATAACTGGTATTATACTTAGACCTAAAATAATAAGCGAAAATATAATCATAATTAATAAACATTCTAAATCATTACTTGATACTTTATTAGAAAGTATTAAAAAAAGTATGAATACCATGTTAACAATTTTAGGAACTATTAGTATTTTCTTTATTATTAATACTGTTATTAATCCTGCTAATAATCCTTTTATAAGTGGTCTATTAGAAGTAAGTCAAGGTCTATCCCAATTAGGTTTAGCTAACTTAAATTTAAGGGTTAAAAAATTATATACTTTATTATTTGTATCTTTTGGAGGTTTATCAATTATATTGCAAATTAAAAGTATTTTAGCTGATACAACTATTTCTTTAAAATTATTTTTAAAAGCACGTTTTATAGAGTGTTTATTAGGAATAATATTATTAATTTTAACAAATAATTATTTTTAGCATATATGCTAATTTTTTTTTCTTGTGATAAATATACAATCAACTTTTTTTTAAAAACATATTCTATAAGTATGAAAGGAGATAATTTATGAATTGCAACAATAGTGATTATCAAAAAGCTTACAACTATGTCAAAAATGCTCAAAAAAATTCTTTTATTCAAGGTTGTTGCTGTGGGACAAGACAACTTTCTGGACCAACTGGACCTACTGGACCCATAGGACCTACCGGACCTGCTGGACCAGCAACCATTAGTGTTGGGGAAACTACTGAAGGACTACCAGGTACTCCTGCAAGTGTAACCAATTCTGGTACAACTACAAATGCCATTTTAAACTTTACTATTCCAGCTGGGCCAACAGGACCTATTGGAGCTACTGGGCCTATTGGTGAGACAGGACCTACTGGGCCTACGGGACCTACAGGACCACTTCCAACTCTAACAGCTACAGCTACCACAATTGATCCAGGTGAAGAAGCTACAGCCCAATTTAATCCTAATGGTGACGGAGCTTACGAGTTAGACATCCAAATTCCTCAAGGACCTACCGGACCTGCTAATGGCTTAAATGCTTATGGTGGACTATATTTACTAAGTTCTCAAACCTTAACAGATATTCAACAAGGAACACCTCAAATTATTGAAGCCAACAATACCATGAGTTTATTAAATACTACTACTAATGGTGCTGATTATACCTTAACTATTACAGAAGAAGGTATTTACGAAGTAGCATACAATATGATAATTAATATAACTGGAGGTGGTGACGTTTCAACATCAATTCAACAAAATGGAAGCAATTTAGCTGGAACTCTCCAAAATATAACTACACCAGCTGCCCAAGATTTTACAGTAAGTAACAGTGTAATCACTTCTTTAGATGCTAATGATAAAATTACTTTAGTTATTGCTGGTGACAATAAAAGCGGAACCGTTGAAGAAGCATCTTTCACCGTTAAAAAATTAAATTAGTTTTTTCTTACTCCATTCCTTATTCTATAAAGCCAAGAGAAATTTTAAAAAAAATTTCTCTTTTTTAATCATTTATAGACTTTAAAATAAATATAAGTTATAATAGAAAACCAAGAAAGAAGGAAATTAAGATGAAAAATATCTACGATATCCATGCTAGCAAACTAATCTATCAAGATGAATTTTTAAGAGAAGTAACTGATAAAGAATGTGAAAAATTAAATAACCTAAATAGTGGAACAATAATTATAAATGGTGGAAGAGGTTCTGGTAAAAGTATTTTATTAAATGAGAATACTAATCGTGAATTAGGAAAGCCTATAAATCAAACAATTTTAATGAATTTTGATTCAATGGAATTTAGTCAATATGAAGCATTTGATAATAATTTCTTTGAACATTATTATGAAATATTATTTGCTAAAAAACTTTTAATTTATCTTCAAAACAATTATCCTATATTATTTCAAAAAGAATTTTTAAAAGAAAATGAAAAAATAAATAGCTGCTTATTAGAATTAGATAATTATATAAATGAAATCTTTTTCTCAGATGTCAAAATTAATAAATATTATAAATCTAATGAATTAGTTAATGATATTTTAAAAAAAATGCATAATAAATTAAAAGTTAGTTATTTAAATTTAGCTATTGACCGCTTTGATTGGATTAATAATTCTAATGAATTAGCCCAAAAATTATTAGCAAACTATTTTAATAATTTTAATAAAACATTTATCACTGTTGATGATGAAACTATTGATGAAAAAAAATTAGAAAATAATGGTTATCAATTCATGAATATTTCTTATAATTATCGAATCGATGCTCTTAAAGAAATATTTAGAAGACGTATAAAAACAATTGAAACTAATTTTAAAGTTGAATTCATTCCTGATGGTATATTTGATTATTTAGTAATTAAAACCAAAGGCAATATAAACTTAATGTTGGAAATCTTAAGAGAATGGATAACAGATTATGATTGGGATCAAAAAAGTGAAATAGATTTAAGTGCCATTAATCAAGAACTAGCCCATTATGAATCTGTAAGAAAATTAGGAGGTTTACCAAAATTTTATCTTAACTAATTTTCTTTTTTTACGGCTTTAAAAGTATAATATGAATAATTTAAAAAATCTAAATTAAATAAATTTAATAACTTTTCTTCATTAAGATTTTTCTTTTCATACCAAGAATAAACTACAATATCCTGATAACCACATAATATTAATAACTTTTTTAAATCATTTAAAGTAAAGAAATTCTTTTGCTTCTTAAATATTTCATAACTTACATCATGTAATAAATAATTAAGATTATGAACACTACTAAAATTATGAATTTCGCCAATTAATATCCCATTATAATTTAAATGTTTTTTTAATTGTTTTAAAAACAACATAGGATTATTTACCTGTTCCAATTCATCACCAATTAAAATACAATCATATTTATCTGTTTCATTAAGATTTTTATAAACTTTACCAAATTTACTACTTATATTTCTTTTATAAATATTTTTTTCTACTCCATCAATTATGGAACTATATCGATACTTTAAATAAAGCATTAAAACCCCTATTCCACAATTATAATCTAAAATACTTTTATAATTTTCGATAAAAACTAAAGATGCATTTTTTAAACGATCAAATTCACTTGTTTCAAAATGCCATTTATTTTTAAAATATTTTCTGTTTTTATTTAATATAGGATAAAATTTATTTAAATCTTTTCGAAAAGCTGTTCCTAAATAATGATGAATAAATACATCATGACACAATATTAAACGATAACCTAAGTTAATTATTTTAAGTGATAAATCATTATCTTCAATATACCCAGGACTATATTTTTCATCAAGATTTTTTATTTTATCAATAACACTTCTTTTAATTAATAAACAATACCCTATTAAAAAAGCTTTTTCTTCCCATTTATCAAAATTAGAAATATTATTTTTTAAAGCTTTTTGTTGCATTTCTAAAATATTATTATAAGTAAAATCACAACCTTGTTTGTTTTCATCTTGATTACATATAGGTC
>CANRMU010000078.1 GCA_947631895.1 uncultured Bacilli bacterium
CTTTGAAGCAAGTATTAATGTCATAAATAGTGCAATGGATAATAGTAAAATGGAATAAAACAGAATATCGATATGCAGGAATAAATCCAAATAATTATGTAACATTCAATAATGAAATCTGGCGAATCATAGGTTTAGTAAATGTTAAAACAGAAAATGGAATAGAGCAAAGAGTAAAAATAGTAAGAGCAGATGGAGTAAAAGAACAAAAAACTTTTGGAAACTATGCATGGGATAAAGATACTGATTATACAAATAATTGACAACAAGTAAATTAAAAGATATGTTAAATGGCATATATTATGAAAGTGGAACAGGAGAATGTTACACTGGAAATAGTTTTACTCCAGCAATAAAAAATACATGTGACTTTAATTTGGGAACAGATTTACCAAAAGGCTTAGATGAAACAGCAAAAAATATGATAGCGAAAGAAGTAATATGGAACATTGCTGGAAGTAAAACAAATGATGATGTAACATTAAAAATGTTTTATGAAAGAGAGCGCGGAACAAATACAGGATTTGCAAAAGAATTACATTATTGGGATAGTACAACTGGAAATTATAAAAGTGAATGTGGTGGAACAGATTGGTTGAAACCAAATAATGGATATTTGTGGACTCTTTCGTCGTATTCATCTAACACCTACCTTGCGTTCGTTGTCTATTCTAATGGACCTGTTTATACTAGCTACACCGTCCGCGACGCATCTGGTATTTGGCCTTCTTTATATTTAAAATCATCAGTAAAAATAATAGAGAATCCTCAATCTGATTTAGAATATGGAACTATATCTAATCCTTTTGTTTTAGAAGCTTAAACGAAATGTTTAAGTTTTTTTCTTGAATTGAATAGTATTCCTTGTTAAAATAAGATTGCTTTTAAAGGAGTTTGTGCTCATGTTGGATTTAATTAATAAAAACGATAAAATTATTGTTGCAACATCTGGTGGACCTGATTCAATGTATTTACTAAATGAATTAATAAATGAACAAAAAGAAAAATCTCTTTCTTTAATTGTGGCGCATGTCAATCATATGACTAGAAAAGAATGTGACGAAGAAGAAGAGTTTGTTAAAGAATTTTGTTCAAAAAATAATATAATATGTGAAGTATATAAAATAGATAAATATTCTAAAGGACATTTTACCGAAGAAGAAGCAAGAGAAATTAGAATAGAATTTTTTAAATCATTAATTTTAAAATATCATTATGATTATGTTGTTACAGCTCATCATGCCGATGATTTAATAGAAACAATTTTAATGAAAATAATAAGAGGAAGTACATTAGATAGTATAGTTGGAATTAAGAGTATTCAAAAAATTAATGGTGTAGTTTTTAAAAGACCATTATTAGAAATATCTAAAGAAGAAATATTAGAAAAATTAAAAAATAAAAATATTTCTTATAAAATTGATTATACTAATTATGAAGAAAATCATTTAAGAAATAGAATTAGAAAGAATATAGTACCGGTTTTAAAAGAAGAAAATGAAAATGTTTTGGAAAAGTTTTTAAAATTTAGTAAAGAATTAGAAGAAGTAATAAAATATCTTAATGAAGAATTAGATTTAATTGATAAGAAGATTTGTAATGATGGTTTTATTTGTTTAAATGAATTTAATAATTTAAGTGTTTTTTTAAAAAAAGAATATTTAAAAAGAAAATTAAAATTAATTTATGGGAAAGATGTAATTAAACTTAATTCTAAAACATATGAAAGAATGATAAGTTATTTAAAAAATTCTAAAAAGAGAAATGTTTTAGAATTACCTAATTCTTATTTAATTGAAGTAAATAAAGATAAATTTAGAATAATTAAGAGAAAGATTATTGATAATTTTAAATTAGAGTGTAGAGATAATTTAGAGTTAAAAGAAGGGATTTTAGTTAAAAAAAATAATTATAGTGAGAAAAGTAATTATGAGATTCATTTAAGTTTAAAAGATGTTTCATTACCACTTTATATTACTAATAGAAAAGATGGGATGAAAATGGAAGTTAAGAACTTAAATGGCATTAAAAAAGTTAAAGATATTATGATTGATGAACATGTTTTACCTAGTAAAAAAGATGAGATTCCAATTATGGTTGATAGTGATGGTAAAGTATTGTGGATATTAGGAATAAAAAAATCTAAATATGATTTAGACAAATATGAAAAGTGTGATATAATATATAAATACGAAAGAAAGGAATTATGAGATGAAAAAAACAAATAATACAAATACAATTAAAAATTTATTTCCATATTTGATATTAATATTAGTAATATTTGTAATATTAAATGTCTTAAATATGGGAAGAACAATTACTAAAGAAATTACGACTGGAGAATTAATGACTGAAATAGCTAATAAAAATGTTACAGAGATAGCTATTACTCCTAGTGCTGAAGAAAGTATTTATTATGTTGAAGGTAAATTATCTAGTTATAATGAAAATGAAAAGTTTAAAGCTAAAGTAGTAGATGCTGAATTAAATAGTATAGTTAAATATGCTGAAGCTAATAATTTAAAAGTATATGAAACTAATGCTGATCCTGGTAAAGTATCTTGGGTATATATAATTATTAATATTTTACCTTTAGTTATATTAGTTGGAGCAACTTACTTTATCTTTGTTAAGATGGCTAATACTAATAAAGGATCTATGGATTTTGGTAAGAGTAGAGCTAAATTAAGTGAAAATGGTGGTAAAGTAAGATTTAGTGATGTTGCTGGTTTAAAAGAAGAAAAAGAAGAAGTTGCAGAGTTAATTGATTTCTTAAAAAGTCCAAAGAAATTTCAAAAACTTGGAGCAAGAATTCCTAAAGGTGTTCTTTTAGTTGGGCCTCCAGGAACTGGTAAAACTTTACTTGCTAAAGCTGTAGCAGGAGAAGCTAATGTACCATTTTATTTTATAAGTGGATCTGATTTTGTTGAATTATTTGTAGGTGTTGGTGCATCAAGAGTTCGTGATATGTTTAAAGAAGCTAAAAGAAATGCCCCATGTTTGATATTTATTGATGAAATTGATGCTGTTGGACGTCAAAGAGGTTCTGGTATTGGTGGAGGACATGATGAACGTGAACAAACTCTTAACCAATTATTAACAGAAATGGACGGTTTTGGAGCTAATGAAGGTATCATCATCATTGCGGCTACAAATAGACCTGATGTTTTAGACCCAGCTTTACTTCGTCCAGGAAGATTTGATAGACAAGTAACTGTTAGTTTACCTGATACAGAAGAACGTGAAGCTATATTAAAAGTTCATGCTAAAGATAAAATATTAGCTAGTGATGTTGATTTAAAAAGTATTAGTAGAAGAACTTCTGGTTTTAGTGGAGCTGATTTAGAGAATTTACTTAATGAAGCTGCATTATTAGCAGTTAGAAAAAATCAAGAAAATATTACTATTAAAGATATTGATGAAGCTACAGACCGTGTATTAATGGGTCCAGCAAAAGTATCTAGAAAAGTAAGTGATGAAATTAAATGGTTAACAGCGGTTCATGAATCTGGTCATGCTGTTATAGGCTTAAAATTAAAAGATGCAATGGAAGTTCAAAAGATTACAATTATTCCTCGTGGTATGGCTGGTGGTTATACAGCATATACACCAAAGGAAGACAATATTACTCGTTATACAAGAAGAGAAATGATTGCTATGATAACTAGTACTTTAGCGGGTCGAGCTAGTGAAGAATTATTTTTAGATGATATAACTACAGGGGCTAGTGATGACTTTAAAAGAGCTACTGAACTTGCGAGAAGTATGGTAACTGAATATGGTATGTCAGATTTAGGACCTATGCGTTATGAATCATCTAATGAAAATGTTTTCTTAGGAAGAGATTATAATAAAACCAAAAATTACTCAGATCAAGTTGCTTTAGAAATTGATCAAGCATCTAGAAAAATAATTAATGAATGTTATGAAAATGCTAAGAAAATCTTAAAAGAAAATAAAAAATTAGTAATGCAATTAGCTAATACATTAATAGAAAGAGAAACAATTACTAAAGAAGAAATTGATCAAGTAGTTAAGCATGGTAAACTAATTGATAAAAATGAAGAAGAAAAAGAAGAAGAGCAAGAAGAAAAATAATAATTTAGTTAAAAATGTTTAAAGTAAAAAAATAAAACTCACAATTCTAATAATTAGTATTAGTGAGTTTTTTAAATGCTACTATTGTAAAATTTATAGAAGATAATTTTAAATATTAAAATAAGCTACATAAAAAAATTATATTTATAAGTGTTTCTTAATGTCATAAATATTGCTTTATAAAATAAGGTTTGCTATAATGATGTTGGATACAAACTGAAATAAATCAGGTGTTTTCCCTTTCAATTATCAAAACGATAAGAGAAAGGCGGTGACTTAATTATGACGAAGAGAGAAATATCTCAATTTATTATAATAATGCTATTATTTTTTATAGTAATAACTTTGCTATACCAATAATAAAAACATCTGATTTCAACAAGTGTTGATTTCAGATGTTTTCTCCAAACTTGGGAATACATCTGATAATAGCGATTTCAGAATGTATCCTTTTTTATTTTATGAAGTTTCCTTCATCTGTATACATCATAGCAAAAATAATAAAAAAATGCAAGAAAATAGTTGACACAGGGGGGG
>CANRMU010000079.1 GCA_947631895.1 uncultured Bacilli bacterium
TCAAAAAAATCAGTTAAAGCAATAAAAATAGCAATTATAATTAAGATAATAATGTGGTTATTTAAACCTAAATAAATAATAAGTGGCGTTACTAATAATCTTGATAAAGTTAAAATATTAGGAATATATTTTTTCATGTTTTTATCACATCCTATATAATTATATCAAAAAAATTTCTAAATAATTTAAAAAACGTCAAATAGACGTTTTTTAAACTTCTTGAACTACAGCAATAATCATTGGTTTACATTCCGTTTGTTCATATAAATAATTACTTAACTCATAACGAATTTCGGTTTTAATTTTATTAAATTCGACATAACCATTAACGATATTTCTCGTTATAATTTCTTCGCAAATTTTTTTCATACCAGCAATAATGTCTTTAGAGTCTTTAATATAGATAAATCCTCTTGTTGTAATTTCTGGACCAACTAATAACACTTTTTCTTGCTTACTTAATGTTGCACTTACAAGTACGATACCATTCTCACTTAACATTTCGCGGTCCTTAATTACTAAATCTCCAACATCATCACTACTTTTACCATCAATTAAAGCATCTTTAACTTTAATATGCATTGGTTTATCAACTAATTTTTTATCTATAATTGTTACGACATCCCCATTTTGTTTTAATAAAATGTTTTCAGCAGGTATTCCTAGAGAATTAGCAATATTAGCATTATTAACCATATACCGATATTCACCTTTAACTGGCATATAGTATTTCGGATTCATTAATTTAATCATTAACATTAAATCTTCACTTGAAGCATGATGTAAAATATTTTTATCTTTTGGTAAAGAAATGATTTGACATCCCACCATTGCAATATCATTTTCTAATTTTACTAATAATTTTTCATTTGCATCATATCTTGGTTCAGCAAATAAAACGGCATCAGTAGGTTTTAAAGTTATAAATTTATCATAACCACTAACGATTTTACTAATACCAGCATATGGATTAGACTTATCATCACTTACTAAAAGAATAGAATTACCATCTTCAATATTAGATAAATCACCAATTAAATCTTCTTGATAATCTAAATAATGATTAGCATGAGCAAAGTGAATAAAGTTTTGTAATTTCTTACCCATTATAACTATTTTGCGATGCGAATTTCTTGCACCGTCAAAAATATCTTGAATAGTGTATAAATGAGTTGGTAAAACACTGATAATAATTCGCTTATCAACTTTATTAATTACATCGCCAAAAAAGTTTTGTAAACGATGTGATGGTGAAGTATGACCATTATGTTCTGAAAATACTGACTCGCTTAAAAGACACAAAACTCCTTGTTTTCCAACATAGGCTATTTTACCTAAATCCATATCATAATGATCACGCATCAAAGGGTCTATAATAAAGTCACCAGTATAGCAAATTGAACCATCAGGAGTATTTAAACAATACATTAGAGCATCAGGTACACTATGGCTAACAGTTATCGGAAAAATTGATAGGCTTTGAAAATTTAATTTCTTATGAGGAACTATCTCCACAATATTTTCTTCCTTAACTCCTAAATCCATAAGCACAAATTTAGTATATTTAGTTGCAAAAAATTTAATCTCAGGAATAAATTTAACTAAATCAAGTGCTCCACCCATATTTTCATAATGTCCATGTGTTAAAAAAACTCCCTTTATCTTTTTACGATTTTTTATTAAATATTCATAATCAGGAATTACATAATCAATCCCAAACATATTATTTGAGGCATACTTTATTCCACAATCAAAAACAAATATATCGTTATCAACTTCAACAACATAGGTATTCTTGCCCATTTCATCTAGGCCACCTAAACCAAAAATTTTAATTTTACACATAAAATAATTTCCTTCCTAGTATTTAAATTATTAAAATTTAAAGTTTCTCTTTGCTTGTTAATTATAGCAAATTATTTTATGTTTGGCAATTAGCTTCTAGATTCACTAATCAACTGTGATAAATTAACGATACTATATCCCTTATAAACAATATTTTCAATTAATAATTTTAAATAACTTAAATCTAAATTTTTAAGATAATAAATCGAACCAGCTTCAACTTTATTTAAATAACTAACTATATTGTTATTATTAATATTATAAGTTGATTCAACTAAAATCATTTTCTTTTTAAGACAAAAATCTTTATCTAACTTTTCAATAAAACAGATATTATTATTTTTACTCAATTTACTTAATTCTTTATCAACTTTATTAAAGTTATTTTTATCAATATTAATTCTCTCCCCTTTCAAATTAGAATTAAGATTTTCTTCTGTGGTGAGAAGTGAATAATCCATACCCATTTCTTCAAAGTAATTAATTAAATTAGAATTTTCATCTAAAATAAATGATACAGCCATTTTAGCATTATTACCTTTTTTAATAATTTTATCTTTATTTTGATTTAAAGTTATTGTAGGTGTTATTTCATCAAAAACTAAATAATTCTCCCCAAATACACCTTGATTTTTCATTTTTTGAAAACTTTTTAAAACATTTACTTCTCTACCCTCTAACCCAGGAATAATATAATCACCAATAATTGTTGCATCAATACTTTTTAAACTAGCTTCTTCTTTTAAAACTAAAATATTTTGATATATTGGATTTTTTTTCTGCATTAAAAGGGCAAATTGATGAGTATAATAAAAACTAAAACATAACAAAACGATTACTCCAAATGATTTTAATGCTTTGTTCATAAACATCACCTATGAAAATTATATGTTTTTAAATTATGATTTAATTATCATCTTGTCGAATTTCTTTTTCTTTGTGATTACTTGAAACAAAGGCAATTGATTCAACCATAACTTCAGTCATATATTTTTTTTCATTTTCTTCAGTTTCATAGGTTCTAACTTGAAGTCTGCCACGCACACACACAATATCTCCCTTTTTGCAATATTCTTTTGTTTTTTTAGCAATGCCATTCCATAAAACACATCTTAAAAAATCAGTTTCATAAATTCCTTCTGAATTTTTAAATGTTCTTGGAACTGCTAAACTAATGACCATTCTAGATTGGTCCTCATTGTTTAAAATTGTTGGATCATCAGTCAGTCGACCAACTAAAATGACATGATTCAAAGCGAATTCACCTCCTTTCCAACTTCATTAAATCAAATAAAAAAACAAGTTGCAAAATGCCAATTTTCAAAATTGGCACCAAAAATCCTCCCAATTTTCAAAATTGGCCTAGCGAATTTTCAAAATTGGTAAAAAAAAAGATACCAATTTTCAATTTTGGTATATTTTTTTATTTTACGTAAATTTACATTAATTTTACAGTTATTCTTTTAACAGGCGATTTAATTCAACCGCATATTCCATTGGTAATTCTTTTTTAAAATCATCAATAAACCCCATAATTAATAATTCTTTAGCCCTTTCTTCACTTAAACCTTTACTATTTAAATAAAACATTTTTTCAGCACTTAACTTACTAACACTTGCTTCATGTTCTAAAGTACTACTATTATTTAAAACAATATTTTTAGGAAATGTTTCACTTTTACTTTGATTATCTAAAATAATGGTATCACATTTAACGGTTGCGAAACTACCTATAGCAGTAGGAGTTATTTTAGTAGTTCCCCGGTAATTACTAATGCCCCCATCACTAGCTAAACTCTTATTAATAATATTACTTTTAGTATATTTACCAAGATGAATCATTTTAGCACCAGCATCTAATATTTGACCTTCTTTAGCATATGCAATACTAATACAATTACCTTTAGCATAATCACCTTTTAAAATACAAGATGGATACTTCATAGTAATCCCTGAACCAATATTACCATCCACCCATTCCATTAAACCATTTTCTTCTACAATAGCTCTTTTAGTAACTAAGTTATAAACATCAGTTGACCAATTTTGAATCGTACTATAACGGCATTTAGCATTTTTACCAACAAAGATTTCCACAACTCCAGCATGCAAACTTACTTTAGCATTCATTCTAGCTGTACAACCTTCAATATAAGATAATTCTGCACCTTCATCAACAATAATAATTGTTCTCTCAAATTGACCTAACTTTGCTGTATCAATCCGAAAATAACTTTGTAAAGGTCGATCTAATTTAGTATATGGCGGAATATAAATAAAAGAACCACCACTCCAAACCGCTCCATTTAAAGCCGTATATTTATTTTCTTGATAATTAACTAAAGTATTAAAGTATTTTTTAAAAAGTTCAGGATATTCTTGTAAAGCTTCATCAGTACTCATAAAAATAATATCTTTATCAGTTTTATTTTTATGATATACTACTTCACTTTCTAATTGATTACTTACCCCATCTAAATATTTATTTTCAGCATCAACTACTCCTAATTTACAAAAAGTCTGATAAGTTTTTTCATTAACATCTTCCCATTTATCTTTTTTATTTTCTGTTTTTTTATAATATAATAAATCATCAAAAGGAACATTTAAAATGGGCCCAAAAGTAGGTTGTTCTTGTTTTAAAAATTCTTCATAAGACTTTAATCTAAAATCTCTCATCCACTCTGGTTCATTCTTTTTTTTAGATAACTTTATTATAAAATCTTTATTTAATTTTTGATTCATTTTTCATCACAATTAATATTTTATCAAATAATTACTTAAAAAAA
>CANRMU010000080.1 GCA_947631895.1 uncultured Bacilli bacterium
ATGTTGGAAAGCCTTATTCAGCAATTATGTATAAATTTAGGGTAATAGAAGTAAACATTCCATATGAGTATATTGATCAAAATCTTAAAATGACTAAAGTAATGAAATTAGAGTTAATTACTAAATATGAAAAAGAAAAATTACCATTTAATAAATTAAAAGAATTTGGGGTCACTGCTATTAGAGGACCAAGATATATGCCAAAAACTTTAAGCAAATATATTAAAAAATTGTAATGTTTATATTAAAAATTGTTGCTCTAATCATTTGTATATTAGGAATTATTTATGTCATTTTATTAAAAAATAAAAATCACTATTTGCATAGGTGTGCTAAATAATGTATAATTGAATATATAATTATATATTGATGAGCAACTATGCAATTGTGATGTGGTGTCCTCTGTATAGTTGTTCATCAATATAAGGAGGACACCATAATGAAAAATAGAATTGATAATTCAAGGAAAAAAACACCTTGGGATAATAGTAATGACGAAGATATAATTGCAAATTTTATAAAAGAAAAGTATGTAGAAAATTACAAATATAAACATCCAAAATTAATTGATACAAAAGAGTCAGAAATTCTTAATAGTATTATTATAAATGAATGTCGTTATTGTAATTCAAAAAATATAAAGAAAAATGGATTTACAAAAAATAAAGTTCAAAAATATTATTGTAATAATTGTAAAAGAAACTTTACTGCAACAACTGGAACAATATTTGAAAATCATAAAATATCAATTACAGAGTGGATAGAATTTTTATTAGACATATTTAATTATGGAAGTACAACATTAACTTCAAAAGTAAATAAAAATAGTATTAATACATCTATATTTTGGCTTCATAAAGTTTTCATACTATTAAAGCATTGGCAAGATAGTATCCTTTTAAGTGGTGATGTATATATAGATGAAATGTTTTATAAAGTAATAAAAGAAGACATTAAAACAAATGAAGGAAAGCAACTAAGAGGATTATCAGAAAATCAATATTGCATCGGAGTTGGATATGATGGAAAAAACATTATAGCCTTAGTTGAGGGAACTGGTAAACCTTCTAGTGCTAAAACAAAGGAAACCTTTGGTAAACATATAGATTATCGTTCAAGACTAATACATGATGATGAAAAAAGTCATAGAGAGTTAGTAAAAGATTTAGCTCTCGAAGAAGAAAGATATAATTCATTTTTATTAAAGAAACTTGATGACAAAGAAAATCCATTAAGACCAATAAATCATCAATGTGATTTAATAAGACAATTTTTAAATACTCATAGTGGTTTTAATAGAGAAGATTTACAAGATTATTTAAACCTTTATTGTTTTATGAACAGTAACCCAAAGAATAAACTAAAAAAAGTAAAAATACTTTTAAATTTAGCGTTAACAACTAAAATTACATTAAAATATAGAGATTTATTTGAAATTAAAAATTAAGTTAGCACACCTATGCAAATAGTGATTTAAAAATAAATATAAAAATAATCAGACATCAAAAGAAAAAATAATAAAATATTTTCAAGATAACAATATTACCAGTTTTGAAAAAGCAATTAAAACAAAAGATTTAC
Organism: uncultured Bacilli bacterium; assembly: GCA_947631895.1. Lineage (GTDB taxonomy): Bacteria > Bacillota_I > Bacilli_A > RF39 > UBA660 > Ventrenecus. The sequence goes on from CANRMU010000080.1 coordinate 1,582, forward strand.
CAAAAGAAATAATTAAAAATCCTTATTTATTAATAATGGTTCAAGATAAAACATTAACTTTTAAAAATGGAAAATATTTTTTAAATAAAATTAGAAAGTGAAAGAGATTTATGAATAAAAAGAAATTAGAAAATTTATTATGATAAAGATAATCCGGGTAAAATAGGAATGAAATCTTTAGATTTATTATTTTTGATTTTTCCTGGAATTGGTTTAATATTCTTTATAATTGGTGGGATAGGAATAATTGTGAATGTTAAAAAGAAAAGATTATAAAGTTTAATTAAGAAGATTATTTAATATTCATTAGATATTAATAGTTTCTAAAGTTTTAAAGTAATCAATAACATTATTAATTATTTTGGGAGGTGAGATATTAAGCCAATTATTTTTGGCGTCTGATAAACTTTGTATAAAAATATTATTATTTAGTGTAGTAGTTAAATTTTTTATTATATCTTTTAAATTATTTTCTCTCATTGTAATATCGTTGATTATTATTGTATTTATAATATTTAATAAATCGTTTTTATTAATAGTTGTACTATTAATTAAATAGTAAATGTCAAATATATCTTTGTATCGTGTTGTTCTTATTCCAAATCTTAATAATGATTTTAGTTTTTCACAAATTATTTGCTCTTTTGAATTAATAATAAGTATTGCCTTTTTAATTTTTAAATAACTTAATTTAAAAATTAAAAAGGCAATAATGTCATACCCTTGAGTTGTTTCCTGTTAAAATTTATTTTTATATTATAAACTGGTAGTGAGAAAGGAGTTAAAAAATTATGAATCAAGAAAAGATTGGAAAATTTATTTCAGAATGTCGCAAGAAGAAAAATTTAACACAGCAAGAATTAGCTGAAAAGTTAGGAGTATCAGATCGTAGTGTAGGTAATTGGGAAAATGGAAGAAATATGCCTGACTTATCTTTATTTAAACCTTTATGCAAAGAACTAGATATTACTTTAAATGATTTAATGAGTGGAGAAAAAGTAAAAGAAAAAGAATATCAAGAAAAATTTGAAGAAAATATTGTTAATACTATTGATTATACTAATAAAAAAATCAATAAAAAGAATCGATTAATTTCTGAAATTTTAATCTTCTTTGGTTTAGGTCTCATCTTTAGTGCATTTTCAGTATTTCCTAGTGAAAGTAGTTGGGGATCAATTTATTCAGTTATAGGTATTGTTATTTTTTTAATTGGTTTTACAATTTTTAATAAAGAAAAAACTTATATAAAAAGATTATTATTTAATATTTTATTTGTTGCTTTAATTATGACAATGTTATTACTATTAGATTATAGTAATGTGAAATTAAATAATGAAGCTCCAAGATTTAGAATTAGAACTACTACAATAGGAAGTGTTATTTATTATGATACATTATTTTATGATGTTTATCGATGTAATTTTGATGAAGAAGATGAATATTGGACTATAGAAAAAAATCATAATCCAACTGATAATGCCTTAATAAATTATTGCAAACAATAAAGTACTAAAGCAAACAATATATCAAGTTTGCTTTTTGTGATATAATGAGGTAAATAAAATGCAATTGGAGGTTTGAAATGAAAGCACAAGAAATTAAAAAAGCTTTAATAGAGCAAAAAAGAATGAATTTATCAGGGAATTTATATCATAGAACTCAATTAGAATTTGCTTATAATAGTAATCATATTGAGGGTTCTACAATAACTCCTGATGAAACAGCTAGCATTTATGATACTGGAACTATTTTGGCAGATAAAGATAAAGTAATTGTTTTAAAAGATGCAACTGAAACTAAAAATCATTTTACTTTGTTTAAATACATGTTAGACACTCTTGATGAAAAATTGTCAGAAGAAATGATTAAAAAATTTCATTTTCTTTTGAAAAATGGAACTTTAACAGAAAGTGAAAAAGAATGGTTTAATGTTGGAGAATATAAACAAAAAAAGAATTTTGTAGGCAATATTACAACATCACTTCCTAAAGATGTTCCAAGTGATATGAAAAAATTGTTAAAATGGTATGATAATCTTTCTAATAAAACTATTGAAGATATAATTGAATTTCATGTTAGATTTGAACATATTCATCCATTTGGGGATGGCAATGGGAGAGTAGGACGTATGATTATGTTTAGAGAGTGTTTATATAATGATATTATTCCTTTTTATATTGAAGATAGAAATAAAAGTTTTTATCTTAGAGGCATTAAAGAATATCAAAATAATAACGAAAAAGGTTATTTAATTGATACTTGTTTAAACAGTCAAGATAACTATAAAGAAATGGCTAAATACTTTTTAGAAGAAGATGATTAATATTAAGATATTTATACGAGGAGGATTTAAATGGGTAAAATAAAAGATTTATCTGATGTAAAGCAAAGTGGCTTATTTGGAACATCAAACTTTGATAATATAATTAATAATTCTTTGCAAGTATTAACAGAGCACCCTGATTTAGTTTCTGAAAAAAGGATGGATATTGGCGATACTCCAATATCACCAATGACTTTAGATGATGATTATTCACCAATGATTTTTACAAAAGAAGTTATGGATGTATATAAGAAATTAGTTAATATTATAAATATACCAGAAACGGCAAAAGAATATTCATTTGTGTTATTAGGAAAATCTGGAACATTGGGTGATCAAAAATGTTACTTAGTAAATCAGATGATAGATTGTAATTCTAAAGATTCCAATTTAAGTAGTAGAGTAACTAGAATTGATGAAGAAAAACTTAATCAAACCATTCGATTTGCTTTAAAAAAAGGTTATGATTTTATTAGCATTGGTCACACTCATCCTAACATACCAGAAGAAGAAAGAACTACAACTATTGCTAATTATTTATCTAATGAAGTAAAAGAAAGTGAATATATAAGAGAAGCAGGTCTTAATTTGTCATTACAAGATTTTATATCTTATGAAAGTTTATATAAATA
>CANRMU010000081.1 GCA_947631895.1 uncultured Bacilli bacterium
ATACTATAGCATATACTTGTTCGTATTTCAATCATTAATTTTAAGCAAAAAATGGTTTTTGAACTTAAAATTATTCAAGCATAATAATCGTAAAAATTGTAATTTTGATATTCTTTGAATTTTTCAATTACATTAAATCCAAAAGCTTGCTGTAACAAATTATATTTCATAAGCACTCACTCATAATAACATTATGACACACGCAATATTAACACTCTACTAATTCTTTTAACTTTTTCTTATAATTTTTCTTTTTCTCTTGATTGTAATTAAATTCAATCTCTAATAAGTTATCTTCACTTACACAATTTAATTCTTTTAAAAAGGTTATTAACTCTGTTGCATTATCTTGAAAAAACAATTTAATAAAATTAATTAAATATCTTTCTAATTTATTAAATGAATTTCTTGGAACTTGATAAGCTTTTTCAAAATTAATTTCATAATAAGTAGTATTATTAAATACAACTTTTTGAATACATTTTGGACTAGTACTTTTTAAATTATAATTTACTACAATATCTTCACATTCAACTTGCTTGCCAATTTCTTTAGCTAAAGGATGTAAATCATTAGTAAGATAATAATCTAAATTTGGAACCTCATTAATAAGAATTCTAAGATGTTTAGCACAAGTACTCATATCTTCTACCTCCTTTCTACCAACACTTTATATGTTTATAAAATGAAAGTCAAAATACCAATTTTCAAAATTGGCATCAAAAATCCTTCCAATTTTCAAAATTGGTCTAGCGAATTTTCAAAATTGGTAAAAAAAAGTATACCAATTTTCAATTTTGGTATATTTTTTTAATTGACGTCAATTTACAATAAGTTTACAGAATTCTTTTAGCAACCACAACCATACGACCATTATCTTGTGAATACTCACAGGTAATTAAAGTTATTAATTGTTCACCAAAATGAGCATCAACTCCTGTTTCGTAAAGTTCTAAATTTTTACTGTTATTTACATAATCATTATATTTTTCTTCACTACTTAAATCATGACAATAATAATATCTAAAAACATTTTGTTCATCTTGATAGAATACTCTTGATTTAAAAACAGTTACTATTTCATATTTTCTTGCTTCATTATTAATATATATTTCAATTATTTTATGACTATCATAATATTCTTTATTAGCATAATTTAATAAATTTTGAAACATTTCTTGATCTTTCATACTATGGCCATAAATTATTACATTAGAATTAACATCATTTAAATTAGAATCTTTATCAATAAATATTGATCCATAACTACTATATTCTTTTTGATAATTGCGATTTAAATAATAATCATTATCTGTTCCTTGTAATAATGGATAATTAATATTGGTATCATTAATTTTAATCCATCCTTTGACATCAGTATTTTCTTTTTGTAAATCAATAACCTTATTAAAAACTTCTTGATTTACATCTATTTCTTCACTAATATCACTTTCAATATTAGGAATATTTTCTTGTAATTCTTGATTTAATTTTTTATCTCTAAAATTAATAAAAACAAAATAAGATAAACAACTAATTAAAATTAATAAAATAATACTAAGTCCAAGAATTTTATATTTTTTCTTAATTTTCATCTACTATACCTTCTTACAAAAAAAAGGTGAATTCTTCACCCTTTATTAATCTTTAATTTTAATAACTAGAGTTAATAAACTTAATGTCATAATTGTTAAGATACTTAAAATCATCATTATATTGTTGTCTCCAGTTTTTGGCACATCATCTAAAACTCTGTTTGCATCTTTAATGGCTACTAAGAATGGTGAAAGTTCATTTACATTAATATCAATTTTACCATCAACAATTTCTTTTTGGACTTCTTGATAAGTACCATCTTTCTTTAAGTGTAAAACTAAAGCTTGTTTACCATTATATTCTTTACCAACTGTAAATACAATGTTAAGACCATTTTTAATTTCACCTTTTACTAAATGTAATTCATAAGTATTTAGGATATTACCATAACCTTTTTTCTTAGCGGTTTCAACAATATTTAAATAATCCTTACTATTATCATCAAGTTCTTCTGCTGAAATAGCAACATCAGTATCTTTAGAAGTATCAACAGTAACATTACTAATTATTTCATTAATATATGATGCTTCATCTTCATTACCATAAATATGAATATGGAAATTTTTAGCAGCATATACAATATCATCTTTTATGAAATATAAGGTACTTCTATTATAATATTCATTTATTTCACCACTACCTTTATGACTTCCGATCACGATTTCTACACCTAAATCATTAGCCATCTTATTAGCGCGACCTTCAATAGATAAATTATAACGCATTTGAGCATCATTAATATTAAAGGTAGATGTTGTATCTTCTAAAGTAACTTTAGATAGATAATCCTCAATTTCCTTAGCAATTTTTTCATCACGATTTTTAGTATTGCTATATGTAACTTTTACATATTTACTATTAGATTTACCTCCAACGTAAACATTTACATAAATATTATGAATATCATCAAAATCTCCACCAATACTAGCATATATATTAACATCTGTTAAATCAAAACCTTTATCTTCTAATATTTTCTTGATTTGATTTGCAATTACATCTTGACCTGGATAAGAAAAACTAGTATCTGTACTTTCAAAAAATTCAGATTCTTTAATATCGACACTAATTTCATCAGGTATACTATCTAATGCTCCTTTTGATTTTTCATCATCATTTGCTAAATTAACAAACTTCATATTATATCTACTAGCAAAACCTTTAGGCGATAACATGGTATTATCATCACCATCTTCAACTTCGTCATATTCATAACCATAAACAGTTACATTTTTAGATAGATATTCTTGAGTTTTTTCAGATAACTCTTCTTGGTTTACTCTTGTAATCCAAGGTACAGCTTCTGTATCATTATTAAATTTACTTGCAAAATGAATTTCTTTTAAATTAGTAAATTTTTCAAATAATGGTAATTCAAAAACTCCTCCTTTTACTCCATTAATTTCTTCAGGAATAGTTATACTAGTAGCACTATAATCAGCAAATTCGCTAATATAATAAGTACTGCCACTCCCTTCAAAAATCCAGCCTTCTTTTGTTGTTCCAGAAATACCAACTGTAGAGGCTGATACTTGCGTACTTCCTAATAGAAATACTGTTGCAATAACTAAGATGCTTAAACATTTCTTAATCATACATTTCCTCTTTTCTATTTCATTCATATTGTAACACAAGACACTCTACCCAAGTCAATATAAAATTTAATTTTAAAAAAATATTTTTTTTATTTTTTAAGAAATGCTTTATTAATATAATAATCCAAATGAATTTAGCATCCATACTATAGCCCATCCTCCAGGTCAATAATTTTCGCAGTTCTTTATTATTTTAGTTATGATGAATATAGATGAAGAAAACTTCCTGCAATAAAAAAGAGATATATCTAATTATTTACAGACTCGAAAACGAAGTTGTTAAACTTTTAACTTTTTCCTAATTTTTGCGATTCGATGATTTTATCCTGGATAGCAATGAGTGAAACTTGCAAAAAAGTTCATATTGTGATAATATGTATTTAGCAAGGAAATTTGCATAAAATAAAAAAGGGAACATTCAGTTTTTTCGAGTTGAATGTCTACCCAATTTATATTGAATCAGACACTTATTCTAGCGAATGAGTGTCACTTTTTTATAACTACTATCATAATGATAAGGAGAAATAAAATGATAGTAATGAACTTGAGAACTTTTAAAATAAAAGTCTTAGTTTTCATTTTTATCAAACCTCCTTTCTATAAAGATTTGGAGGTAGACACTCAACAACTGATATTCCCTATAAAAAGTATACTATTTATTATACGCAAAAACAAGTGTTCGAGTAACATTTTATTAAAAAGTTGTTGAACTTCTTCCCTTAGCGCACCAGTGTAGTATTAAACAAACTTTTTGTTTGTTCGTTAATATTTTGGGGCTGTTCAATAATTAAATGATTAATTTTTGAATTAGCCTCTTTTCCTTTACATAGACTACTATATTACCAAAACAAAAAGTAAAGCTATTAGTAAAAAGATAATAGAATAAGTGATAAAACTAAAAAATCTTTCTTAGACATCCTTTTAGAATATGCAACAAGAATAAAGAAATTGTTGATTGTGTTTTTGCTCATATCTATTACACAAAGCAACTTGTAAAATGATTTTTTTTTATATTAGACATCTTGCGAAACTAAATATTTAAGCAAAAATTGTAAAGCGAACATAAGAAGAGAGCCCGAGGAATAAAGGTATGTTTACAATTTCTATACCGTTCTGATAAGATTCTGAAAATTTTTAGTTGACTATTCACGTGTTCTATTGATATTCTTATAGTAGAAATCAAATGGTTCAGCTCCTTATCTTCTAAAACTTCTTGTTTTTCAAATGGAACTAAATCTAGCATTATTTCTGTATTATCACTTAAATACATTATACCTAATGATTTATAATAATATCCTATTGTATCATCTTTATGAT
>CANRMU010000082.1 GCA_947631895.1 uncultured Bacilli bacterium
AAATCAGCTAAAAAAGTCCTTAAATACGGACTTTTTTTTAAAATGTATACATAAATAAAATGTATACATAAGGTTAATTATGTATACGTATACATAATTAACCCCCCCCTGTGTCAACTATTTTCTTGCATTTTTTTATTATTTTTGCTATGATGTATACAGATGAAGGAAACTTCATACAATAAAAAAGGATACATCTTGAATCGTTCAGATGTAATCCCATTAATGTTTGGTTATGCATCCGAAATCAACATATGTTGAAATCAGATGCTTTTGTTTTTTATCTTGCGATTAGTAACTTGATTACTATAATCAACAAGATAATTATAATTAACAAAAAGATTATTATGCTATATAAAGCAAATTCTCTTTTAGACATATAATCACCGCCTTCCATTTTTAATATTTAAAAATAAAAGGGGAAAACATCTGATCAACTCTCAATGTATCCAATATAATTATAACAAACTTTATTTTATAAAACAATATTTATGACAATTTGTCACACTTATAAATTTATTTTTTTAATAAAAATATCTAATAATAATGTTGTTTCATTACCTTTAGAATCTACCATAATAGTTCCATTACTTTTTATGTTTATTAGATAAATTAAAAATCTAGTATGTTTTTTATTTACACACCAAATCCAGATTATACACTATCAACTTAATACTACAGGGCAATGAACGGTGTTCCTTTTTCACCATTTCCATCTATAATTTTTGTAGAAGATTTTAGATATACAACTGGCAGAATATCACCATAATCACCTTCCCCAGCTAAGCAGAGGCCGATACCAAAATCCATACTCACACAAAACACATTATTACCATAATTTGCTGCTGGAGTAATTGTAAATGCATCATAACCTAGCATTAACCAATCATTTGTGTTACAACTATCACTAATATATGAACCCATACTTTTTCCTAAACATATTTCTCTTACTTCTTTCTACAGCATATCCGTAGTCACTAGGATAAATTAATCCTATATATCCATCCCATGTTGTTGTTCTTTCTACTTCATCATTACAATATCTATTATTACTCTCACATTATGAGTACTTCTTTCTCCCTCATACATATATTTTGCTGTTATATTGCTACTATCATATTTTTCACCTATCGTTCCCGTATTCCATCTTACTTTAGCTATCTTTTTCTTTGCTTCATCACTTAGTCCATTATTTGTAAAATCACATGGCTTATAACTACTGTTATTTTTATAACAATATCCAATTAGTTATATTATTCATGACTCCTATTATTCGCCATAATATTGGATTACCATCACCATAACTATCTCCTATATCTATATAATTATTTACATCTGCATCTGCTCCTACATATCTTAGATTTGCATCTTTTGTATCATCAACCCAAAATTTGTTGTATCTGTTTTAGCTAAATCAATAATATAATCAGCAGCATTTGGCTCATATTCTTTAAAAGTTCTTTACTATTGGTCCCCATGTTTCACTATCCCATATTATACTGGCTCCATTATCACATTCAGCGTGGTCAAATACTAAATTTTCTTCATTATCTTTCTGAGACATTTCATCTAGTTGTTCATCGCCTTTTTAGAACGCAAAATAGATATCACTGTTACCAAAATAATCTACTTTTCCCTTCATCATTGGAAACTCTGCACTTTCTATAAAAGATGCGAATGTTTTGTATAGAATTAATGATACACCTATTAATACTATTACACTTATAGTTATTAATATTGTTCTTCTTCTTTTTTCATTTTTATCAACATACTTTTCTAGCTTCATTTTATCACTCTATTCTTAGAGTAATTATAACCTTTAACCTCCACCATTATGTCAACTATTTTCTTGCATTTTTTTATTATTTTTGCTATGATGTATACAGATGAAGGAAACTTCATATAATAAAAAAGAGACATATCTAATTATTCGTGTAATTGGATACTCTCCAAAAAAGTTTTTGTTTTTTTTGAAAAAGCCCTTTTAACACAAATGAGTGAAAAGGTGCTTTTTCTTTTTATTCAGTTTATTTAAAAATTAATATAAACATTAGCATAAATACTAATAGAAATACTAATGTGAATAAAAATTTGATTATATGATAAAAGATATGTTCTCTTTCAGTCATAAACATCCTCCTCTCCATAATAATTTAATTATATATGGTGGAGAGCGCCTAACACTTAATTAGATATATCATTATAATTATAACAAACTTTATTTTATAAAACAATATTTATGGCATTTTGCCACACATATAAATTTAATTTTTTTTAATAAAAATATCTAATAATAAATGTCGTTTCATTATCTTTAGAATCTACTATAATAGTTCCATTACTTTTTAATATAATAGCTTTTGCTAAAGAAAGCCCTATCCCTATACTTTCTTTTAAAGAAGAATCATAATGATAAAATCTTTCAAATAAATGTTTTTTATCTTCTCTACTTAAAACTTTTCCATAATTAGTTATCTTAACTTCACTATAAAGGTTATTTTCTTCTAAATTAATTAATACTTCACTTTTCTTTTTAGAATGTTCAATAGCATTTTTTAAAATATTAGTAATAGCTTCTACATTCCAATCTTTATCACAATTAATAGTTTTTTTATTTTTTCCTTTTACAATAATTTTAATATCTTTTAAATCACATAAAGAAGAAACATTTAAAATAGCTTTATTTATAATTGTAATTAAATTATGGGGTTCACTTTTAAATTCAATCATATTAACTTCTAATTTTGATAATTTTAATAAATTAGTTATTAAAAATTTCATATTATTTATTTCTCTTTTAACACTTCTTAATGCTTCTTCTTTTTTAGGATCAAGATTTTCTTCATCAAGCATGTTATCAACAGTAATTAATATGGCTGTTAAAGGAGTTTTTAATTGATGAGTTATATTTTCTAATGATTCTTTTAATTCTAGTTTATCTTTTTTAGAATTAAGAGCTGCTTCTTTTAACATAACTGTTGTCTTATAAATTTCATCTCTTAATTTAGATAATTCATCTTCACTCATACTTTCTAATTTTAAAGAATAATTATGATTATTAAGTTCTTTTAAATAATAAGTTATTTCATTTAATTCTTTATTTCTTTTTCTAAAATATAATCTAAATAAATATATAATAATTAATAAACTTAAAAAGATAAAAGCAAAATTTAAATAATTATAATATTTTTTTAAAGAATTATTTTTTAAAATAACTGATTCTTTATTAATATCAATACTATACTTTTTTAAAAATTCTTCATTAAAATTATTAGAATTTAAAATGTTAATAACTTCATTATCTTCAATACTATATTTTTCTTTAATATTATTTATAATACTAGCAATTGCTAAATTATAATTTTTAGTTAAACTTTTATTTTCTAATGATATTAAAACAACTAAAGTAACACTTAGAATAAGACTAACAATTAAGCTTAAAAGATAATATTTTTTTAATTTAAGATTATTCTTCATCTATTCGATACCCTATTCCTTTCAATGTTTTAATAATATCACAATCTAATTTTTTCTTTAAACGATTAAAATAAACCGTTACAGTATGATCATCTACATCATTACCTGTTAAGTTCCAGATTGTATCAAGTATCATACTTCTTGATACTACATGATTAAGATTTAAAAATAATAGATTTAATAATTGAAGTTCTAAGGGCGTTAAAGAAAGGGGAAGATTATTTTTATAAACAATCATTTTATCAAAATCATAAGTAATATCTTTTACTTTAATAATATTCTTATTTATTTTTAAAATTTTATTTATTCTAGCAATTAATTCTTTAATACTAAAAGGTTTAGTAAGATAATCGTCAGCTCCCATATTAAGACCACTAACAATATCTTCTTCAGAATCAAAAGCTGTTAAAATAATAGTTGGAATATTAATTTTTTTAATAACATTTTTAAAGAAATCAAAACCATTACCATCAGGTAAAGAAATATCTAAAATAATTAAATTAGGTTTAAAAGATTCTAGATATTTTCTTGCTAAAGATAAAGATGTTTTAACAATAAGTTCATAACCATTTTTTTCTAATGATTCTTTAAGAGACTTTCCAATATTTATATTATCTTCAATTAATAATATTTTCATCACTCATCACCTCTTTAGTATACTAAAAAAGTTAAATATTTTCATTACGAATTGTTTCAATTATATTTTGTTTTTTAATTTTATTTAAAGAATAATTCATAATTAAATTAATAATTAAGAAAACAACTACAAAACAAATAATTATGCTTAGATAAGGAACAGGAAATTTAGCTCCTTCACTACTTAATAGTTTATGAATTATAAATGATAAGATAAGGCCAATAGGTACACCAAATAATAAGGATTTTATCCCAATAAAAATACTTTCTAATCTAATCATTTTTTGAAATTCTTTACTAGTCATCCCAATTGATTTTAAGATGGCAAATTCTGGTTTTCGTAAATTCATATTAGTAGTAATTGTATTAAATATATTAGTAAT
>CANRMU010000083.1 GCA_947631895.1 uncultured Bacilli bacterium
AGGACCAATGGGGCCAAAAGGTGAACGTGGAGAAATGGGTGAACAAGGTTTTCCAGGTCTTCAAGGACCAACGGGACCAACTGGACCACAAGGCGTTCCAGGACCTGATGGACCAATCGGGCCAAAAGGAGAACCAGGTATTTCTACTCTTCCTGTCGCATTTTTTATGACAACTAATAGTTTAGATGATGATTTTGGCATTATGGTTAATTCCAAAGAACGAATTCCCATTGAAGTCAAAACGATTGATTACGGTAGCAATTATACCTTAAATGATCAAAAAAATACGATAACATTTTTATATCCTGGAGTATACCGAGTTGATGTGATGGTACAGGCTTATTCGCAAAATGCTTTATTAGATCCTCAAACACCAGGAATTGTATCAGTAGGATTTAAAAAAGTTGGAGAAGAAACCGTTTATGTTGGTGGTAGTACTTGGGACAAAGAAGAACCTTGTGTGAGACTTTCTACTTCTGGTATTATCTCCACAACCTTAAACGATGAAGAATTTGAACTGGTAAATACCAGTACGGACCAAATCACTTTAATAAGTCCAAATATAAATAGTCTTACTACTACTTCTTCATTTGTTAATACTGTCGTAACAATTACAATCGAAAAAATCCAATGAAAAACTCATTGGATTTTTAAATTATATTAACCTAAAGTAATATCTAAAACCATCATGATAACAAAACCTAGAGCTACCCCAATTATGCCATAAGAATTTCGTTCTTTTTCGTGAATTTCAGGAACTAATTCTTCAACTACAACATAGATCATTGCTCCGGCGGCAAAAGAAAGCATAAAAGGTAAAATTGGCACCACAAACTTAGTTAAACAAATGGTTAGAAAAGCCCCAATTGGTTCTACTACTCCAGATAAAACTCCATAAATAAAAGCTTTTAATTTGCTACTACCACTGGCTTTCATTGGTAAAGAAATAATTGCTCCTTCTGGAAAATTTTGAATGGCAATACCAATTGCTAAAGCATAAGCACTTGCTAAAGTAACACCTGCACTACCAGATAAAAAAGCCGCAAAAATAATTCCAACAGCCATTCCTTCTGGCAAATTATGTAAGGTGACAGCAAAAGCAAGCATTGATGGTTTACGAGAATCTTGTTCACAACGATTAGTTATTTTATCAATAACAGTTAAAAACAAGATGCCAAATAAAAATCCCAATGCTGGACTAACCCAACCACCATTTGTCATATTAATTGCAGGTATTAATAATGACCAAATTGATGCGGCAATCATTACCCCACTTGCAAATCCCAATAATAATTTTTCAATTTTACTATGAACTTTATCTTTCATAAAAAAGACAATAAAAGAGCCTAAAATCGTACCTATAAAAGGAATTAATATCCCCAGTAAAATATCCATAACATACTCCCTCCTTTTATATATAAATGAGAAAGTTGTTAAGATGTTCTTAGATTTTAGTCCATAGCATTTTATTATCTTCAAATTTATAACTTATTTTATTTTCATCACATAAATATGCTAAATAAGATTTAATAGTACTTCCTACTAAAACATATTGATTTAAATTCATTTCTAATTGATATTCAGCAAATATTTCTTTTAAAATTTCTTCAAAAGTTTTATCATTACATAAATTATAAATCTTATTACTTATTTCCAATATCTTATCTTTATTAATTTTAATTAAATTACTGATATCATTAGTAGCTTCACAATGAGAGGCAATATAAAGTTTACCATTTAAATTACTTAAATAATCTAAAGTATTTAAATATTCTCTAACATCATAGATAAAAAATATATAATATTTATTAATTGTTTCTTCACTAAATAAAGCATCTCCTAAAAAATAAATGTCATCACTAGTTTTAAGACCAATCATATCTAAAAAATGACCTTTTAAAGGAAAATATTCTAAACCATCTGGTAAATTATCTTTAATATTTAAAACATTAGAAGGTTTAGCATATAAAAATTTATTTTTTAAATCTTTAAAAGGATAGCCACCATATAACATTGTTGGTTCTAAGATTGGATTTTTAATAAAAGACATTTCAATATCACTAGCATAAATACTACAATTAGTTCGCTCTTCTATTACTTTATTACCACCAATATGATCAGCATTAGAATGAGTATTTATAAGACCTTTAATATGCCATCCTTCACTTTCAATTATTTTAATAATTTTTTTACCAGCATCTTTATCATTACCACTATCAATAATATAGACATCATCTTCATCTATTTTATAAATTCCAATATTTGTATTATTTTTAAGATAATAAGTTTTATCCCCTACTTTAATTAATTCCATGTTTTCCTCCTATCAAAAAAAGGCTTTAAGCCTTATAAATCATCATTAATTTGTTCTATTGCTTCTAATTCAGTTTCAACTGCTGCTCTAAAACGTTTTTTAAAGACAATTATTTTTCTTCTTAATTCTTCAGCATCACTTTCTAGTTTTTGAGCTTTTATTAAAGCATCATTAACTATTCTAGAAGCATTTCTTTTAGCATCTTCAACAATAGATTTAGATTCATCTCTTGCCATTCTCTTAATTTGATTAGATGCATCTTCTGCTACAAGTAAAGCACGATTTAAAGTATTTTCCATATTTTGGTATTGTAAAAGTTTTTCTTTTAAAGTTTTGTTTTCACGATCTCTTTCTTTTAAACTATCAAGCATATTTTCATATTCTTTTGTTACTCTTGCCACAAACTCATTTACTTCACTTTTGCTATAACCATTAAAACTTTTACTAAACTTCTTCACGCTTCACCTTCTTTACTAACAAGAAAAATTATTTTACCAGTCTATATCATCACTTTCATTAGTAGTCTTAGCTGGTTTTTCATTTTCATCAGTAATCTTTCCTTGAATATTAACATTTTTTGGAGTGCATAGATAGATTCCAACACCTATTTTTTGCATCGTTCCACCTATAGAATAAACACATCCAGTCAAAAAGTCAATAATTCTTTTTGCTTGAGCGCTTGTAACTCTTTTAAAATTAACTACTACACTATTACGATTTTTTAAATGGTCAGCAATTTGTTGAGATTCAGAATAAGCTCTTGGTTCCATTAAAATCATTTTATTACCAGTCTTTTCTGCTTCTTTTAAAGACTCCTCTGTACTTACATTATAATATTCATCTTCATTAGAAATTCCTTCATCATCTTTGTCAGTTAATAAACTTTTTAATTTGTTAAATGCCATATTTATCTATCCTTTCACGTTATCTACTTTAACATTGTATCAAATATATTTTACTTTTTCAATCACAATTTTTGGCAAATTATTATCAAGCAAAAAAGAAAAAAGACGCGAATAAATGCGTACTTAATCAAAACTTACATCTTGCCAAGACTCGCCTGTTGGCCTATCTTGTGATAGGCAATTTGAAAACATTCTACTTGTTGTTGCTTCAGCTTTATGGACAAATTTAGGGCCAAATGTTATTGACTGCAATTTATATGTACAAGTAAACATACCTTTCATATTGGTTACTTTACTTGTATCAAAACTACTTAAATCTAATTCTTGTATATTTGGCATATTGCCAAACATCATATTCATATCCGTAACATTGCTTGTATCAAAACTACTTACATCAAGTTCTTGTAAGTTACTTGTTCCATTAAACATATAACTCATATCTGTAACATGACTTGTATCTACATTATCTAAAATTATTGCATTGCCCCTAAATCCTGGTCCATTAGAAAATAAATAGCTACAATTCTTAGGTAAAATACTATTACTCATATCCAATGTCGTATCTGGTGTGGTTAAAAGCAACCACGTATCATGACTTTCAACTTTACTCAAATCAAAATTTTGTAAATTTACTTTTTTTAAATAATTGCTTGATGTAATAAAACTATCTATTTTAATTACCTTACTTGTATCCCACGTACTCAAATTTATATCTTGTAAGTTAGTCATACTTGCAAACATTCCACTCATATTTGTAACATTACTTGTATCTATGTTATCTAATCCATTTATACTTATTACATTTGTAAACTTATTAAACAAATTACTACTATCTTCATTTGCTTTTATTCCATTTGTTCCTTGTAAGTATCCTATACAATTTTCATCACTTACATCACACACTACATAACTTTGCACTCCTCCATATCCATCTTCACTTTCATCAAATGGACCATATACTTTTCCACCATCTTCTTATGTTTTTACACTCTTTTTATTTTCTATTACTATTTTAGTTAGTTTAGCTTTATAGCCCCACATTTCATTTGTATCACTTGAAGATATTTGTCTTATTGTTGTATTTTCTTCTTGATATTCTGTACTTAAGGTTATCTTTCCTTTCCAAAAGCATCAAAAAAAGATGCTTTAAATTTTGCATCTTATAATAACAAAGTGTAAAGTAAATTTCTATTTTAATTTGCACATTTTTAACATTTTCTTATTACTTTAATTTTTTAATTTATA
>CANRMU010000084.1 GCA_947631895.1 uncultured Bacilli bacterium
TCGTTAAAAATTAGGTACAATGGTGTTATACCATTTTTTGATGCTCAAAAAATGCCATAACTTGCTAAACATTATATTATATTTTTTATTATTTTCCTAAAAAAATTAATATTACTAGACAAATAAAAATCTACTTTATATCATTTAAAATAATTATTATTTTTAAATAGACTTATTTAGAAAAATCTTATAAGAAATTAAATAAGATATTAGATAAAATAAAATATTTAAAATAAGACAAATAATAGGTGAAATTTTAAATAAATATATTAAATCAATATTTAGATATAATTCTGGAAATATTATTAATAATAAACATCCTAAAATACCGATAACAAAAATAAATAATGCTGGAATAATAACTGATTGCATTCTACCTTTTTCTACTCCCCATTTATAAATACATGGAACATTTGAACACATTAAAAAAGATACACTTGTAAAAGCTAAAAAACATATTCTTAATGAATCACCTATATTATTTACTTTACCTCTTATTAAAACAGTAATAATATAACTAACAAAAATACCTACTATAATTGAAATAAATGAATTTAAGAAAACAAATAAATATTTAGATAAAACAATTTCTTTTCTAGTAATAGGTAATGATAATAAATATTTATCTGAATCAGCATTTTCATCATAAGAAAAAGTTGAAATACTATTCATTCCAAAAAAGATTAAAAATAAAATAGAACCAACTGTAAAAATATCATTTTGAATAGAACCAACAATAATTAAAAACAAAAACATTAAAATACTAAAAATAATATTTCCTTTAAAGTTTTTAAAAACATCTAAATCTTTTAACAATAATCCTTTAATAGTATTCATAATTACTCTCCTTTTACAAGCAACAACATAACTTCTTCTAAAGTTGGAATTCTAACTTCTAATTCTTGATATTTTTTTTGAAATTCTTTTTTAGAATTTACTAAAATAAAATATTCATTTTTATATTTTAAACACTTTAAATAATCTTCTCTATTTATTTTTTCTAAATTTTCTTTTAGTACTTCAACAATTCCATATTCTTCATCTAATTTCTTTTTTAAAATATCTAAAATAATATTACCATTATCAATAAAAATAACTTCATCTGCTAAATGTTGTAAATCACTTGTAATATGAGTAGTCATTAATATTGAATTTTCACCATTATTTACAAAACTATTAAATAGTTCAATTATTTCATAACGAAATATTGGATCTAAACCATTAGTAGGTTCATCTAATATTAATAATTTTGGTTCATGGGCAATTGCACATAATACTTTGATTTTCATTTTCATTCCACTTGAAAATTCTTTTAATGGTTTATTACAAGGTATTTTAAATTTTTTAATAGTATCATAATATAATTTTTCATTCCAATTATGATAAAAATTTTTCATTAATTTATTTATATCATTTATATTTAAAATTGTTGAAAAGAAACTATCATCTAAAACTACACCAATTTTTTCACGATCTTCTTTAGTTAATTTTTTATAATCTTTGCCAAATATTTTTATTGTTCCTTTATCATAAGAAATAAGATTTAATATAGCTTTAATGGTTGTGGTTTTTCCACTTCCATTCTGACCAATTAAACCAATAATCTTACCTTTAGGTAATTTAATATTAATTTGATTTAAAGAAAAATCTTGATATTTTTTTTCTAAATTAGTAACTTCTAAATTATATTCCATATTTTTTTCACCATAAAAATTATAGCATTACTTTTTTATAATTTGTTTAAAAAACAAACATTTCTTTTAAAAATGTTTGCTATTAAATTATTTTCGATCTTTCATTGTTGGAAATAAGATTACATCACGAATTGAATCACTTTCAGTAAATAACATACATAAACGATCTATTCCATAACCAATACCACCAGCAGGAGGCATTCCGTATTCTAAGGCTTCAATGAAATCACGATCAATATCATTTGCTTCATCATTACCTAAATCTTTTTCTTTTAATTGTTGTTCAAATCTTTCTAATTGATCATCTGGGTCATTTAATTCGGTATAAGCATTAGCAAATTCTTTCCCACCTATAAATAATTCAAAACGATCAACAAATCTTGGGTCATCTTGATTTTTCTTTGTTAATGGTGAAATTTCAATTGGATGGCCATATAAGAAAGTTGGTTGAATCAAGGTTTCTTCAACATATTTTTCAAAGAATAAATTAATAATATGGCCAATACTTTCTTGATGTTTTAAAACTAGTATATCATGTTTGCTTGCTAACTCTAAAGCTTCTTCTAAACTCATTTTTTGACTAAAATCTATTCCTGTAACATTTTTAATAGCATCTACCATACTAATTCTAGCCCATTTACCACTTAAATCAATATCGTTTTCACACCAATGATAAATCATTTTACCATATACTTTTTCCGCAATATGTTTAAATAGATTTTCGGTTAAATCCATCATACCTTCTAAATCAGAATAAGCTAAATAGGCTTCCATTAAAGTAAATTCAGGATTATGTTTAGGATCCATTCCTTCATTTCTAAAAACTCTTCCGATTTCATAAACAGCTTCCATTCCTCCAACTAATAGTTTTTTTAGAGGAACTTCAAGGGCAATTCTAAGATACATATCCATATCTTGGGTATTATGATGCGTTACAAAAGGTCTTGCTGCAGCTCCACTAAGTAGAGTTGTTAACACTGGTGTTTCTACTTCGGTAAATCCTTCATTATCCATAAAATCTCTAATTGAACGAATAATTTTAGGTCTTTCAAAAGCAATTTTCTTAGCATCTTCATTCATTATTAAATCAACATAACGTCTTCGATAACGTTCTTCAATATCAGTTAGGCCATGAAACTTTTCTGGTAAAGGTCTTAAGGCTTTTACTAAATGAGTATATTCTAAACATTTTAACGTAACTTCTCCTGTCTGCGTTTTCATAACCTTTCCTTTTACCCCCACAATATCACCAATATCAGCTGTTTTAAATAGAGAATATGCATCTTCTCCAACATCATTAATCGAAATATAAATTTGAATCTTACCTAACTTATCTTGAATTGAGAAAAATGAAGCTTTACCCATTTTTCTAATAAACATAATTCTTCCAGCAACTGTATAAACGTCATTAATACTTTCAAATTCATCATGAGGAATATCTTGATACTTTTCTTTAATTTCTAAACTATAAGCATCTTTATCAAAACGATGACCAAAAGGATCAATTCCCTTACTTACTAATTCATCTTTCTTTCCTCTTCTAACTAATTCTTGTTCACTTTTCATTTTATCAAACCTTTCTATAAAAAAAGAGGTATCATCCACAAAGGACGAACTACCTCTTGGGTCCGCGGTACCACCTTAATTCATAATAATATGCACTTTAAAGTTATAAGGTTACTAACCATAACACTCCAATATCTTTATTCATTATAACTTCTTTAATAAGTTCCACCATACCTTATCTCTCTATAAAAGAACTTTATAACTACTCATATCTTCAACGTGTTTCATTGCCATTAATATACGAGTTTTTTTAGATTTTGTCAAGAACCACGTAATAAATTACGTGGCTTGTTCTAGGTGCTGGAAGCACATTTAGTGAGTAAACTCACCCAACTATCTTAAAACTTTCATCATATTCATCTTGCTGATTCTCTATATATTCTTTTATTATTTCTCTGGTTACTGAACCAACACTTCGGCAAAAATATCCGCTTGACCACAAGTGTTGTCCCCAATATCTTCTTCTTAACGTATTATATTCACTTAGCAATACCCTTGACGTCTTGCCTTTTAATTGTTGCACTAACTTTGATACTGATAAGTTCGGCGGACATGATACCATCAAATGTATATGTTCTTTTCCTACACTTCCCTTTACTATATTTACATTCATACTATTACAACTTTGTCTTATTAATTCTCGACATCTTTCGGCTATTCTTCCAGTTAATACTTTATATCGATATTTTGTTGTCCAAACTATATGATATTCTATTTCATATTGTACATGACTTAATTTTCTCATTACAAACCGCCTCACTTGGTTTGTTATTATACATCATTTTTGCTGAATTGCGGCAATAAATTGCCTCTTAACCCTACAAGGGTTTTACGTGCTGAAGCACGTGGCCTGAACCGTCTTTTCGAAACGGTCAAGAAAAAAGATTAGCTTTACACTATCCTTTACACTTTTTCTACTAATTTTAATTCATTACCAACAAATACTACTAAATATTTCATTGGATTTTTTAGTCTTTCATCTTTACTATAACTTACTAATTGACTCTTTCCTTCTTCTATTTTTTCTTTTAATATTTCTTCACTATAATCTTTTTTCTTTATATATTTTAATTCAATCATTATATTATTTTTCATTAAATTATTATTTTTAAAAAGCATTATATCTATATATCCATT
>CANRMU010000085.1 GCA_947631895.1 uncultured Bacilli bacterium
TAATTGATAAATTAAATAAACATTATCCTGTTCAATATTTAATTGGAAATGTTCCTTTTTTAAATACAACTATTAAATTTGATGAAAGATGTTTAATTCCAAGATTTGAAACTGAATATTTAGTAGATGAAGTAATTAAGATGCTTAAAGAATATCATAATCTTAAAATATTAGATTTAGGTTCTGGGAGTGGGTGTATTGGTATTGCTTTAAAGAAAAATTTAGATGCCTATGTTACTTGTGTTGATATTAGTGGTGATGCAATTTGTTTAGCTAAAGAAAATGCTTTATTAAATCAAGTTGATATTAATTTTATTAATAAATCAATGTTTGATATTAGTTATGAAGATTATGATGTAATAATTAGTAATCCTCCATATGTAAGGCGCGATGAAGAAGTTGGATTAGAAACTAAGTATGAACCTTCTATTGCTTTATATGCCAGTAATAATGGTTTATATTTTTATGAAGAAATTATTAAAAAAATTAGTAAGTTAAAAAATAAACCAATGTTAGTTGCTTTTGAAATAGGTTGTGAACAAGCTTTGGCAATTGAATCTTTTGTTAAAAAATTGTTACCTGATTATAATTTCCTTCTAAAAAAAGATTTAGCAGGTAAAGATCGGTATATCTATTTGAAAAAGTGTGAAAAAAATGATAAAAAAACCTCAAAAAATGTGTAAAAATTTAGAAAAATACCTTGAAAAGTGTGATAAGTATATATAAAAAATAAGGTGATATTAATGCAAAGATTTATTATGGAAAAATTAGAAAAATGGAAAAATGATAAAAATCGTAAGCCTCTTATTTTAAAAGGAGCAAGGCAAGTTGGGAAAACTTATATCCTAAAAGCTTTTGGGGAAAAATATTATCAGAATACCGTGTATTTTAATTTTGACCATGACGAAAATCTTAAAGATTTATTTGCTGTTTCTAAAGAACCGAAAAGAATTATTGAAAAATTAATTTTAATAAGTGGAAGTAAAATAGAACCTGAAAAGACTTTAATAATTTTTGATGAAATTGGTGAATGTCCAGATGCCCTAAATTCCTTAAAGTATTTTTGCGAAGAGGCCAATGAATATCATATTGTATCAGCTAGTTCCTTAAGAATAAGAAAATCATATACTTCTTTTCCGGTTGGTAAGGTTGATTTTATGAATCTTTATCCAATGAGTTTCAGTGAGTTTTTAATAGCAGATGGATGTCAAAATTTAGTTTCATATATGAATAGTATAAAAAAATGCGAAAATTTAGATAATATCTTTTTTTCACTATTAGAAGAAAAATTAAAAGTCTATTTTATTGTGGGTGGTATGCCTGAAGCTGTTAATGAATGGGTTTTAAATAAAAACATCGAAAATGTTAATAAAATTTTAGATAATATATTAAATGCTTATGAAAGTGATTTTTCTAAACATACTAGTAATATTTTTGCAAGTAAAGTATCTTTAATATGGAATAGTATTCCATCTCAGCTTGCTAAAGAAAATAAAAAATTTGTATATCAAGTTATTAAAAGTGGGGCTAGAGCCAGAGAATATGAAGAAGCCTTAAATTGGTTATATGATGCTAATTTAATAGAAAAAATTTATAATATTTCTAAACCTTCATTTCCTATAAAAGCATATTATGATTTAAACTCATTTAAAATTTATTTAAATGATGTAGGTTTACTTAGAAAAATGGCTGGACTTGATAGTAATATTATTTTAGAAAAAAATAAATTGTTTGAAGAATTTAAAGGCTCTTTTACGGAAAATTTTATTTTAAATATGTTACATTATGTGTATGATAATGAACCATCTTATTATACCTTTAAACAATATGAAATAGATTTTATAATCCAAAGGAAAAATAAAATAATTCCGATTGAAGTAAAAGCTAATAAAAATAAAAATCATCAAAGTTTAACTAGATATAATGAACTACATGATAATGAAGTATCTATTAGATTTTCTTTAGATAATTTAAAAAAAGATGGCAAAATAATTAATATTCCCTTATTCTTAGTAGAATATATTAATAATTTTCTTGAATAAAATAAAAAAATAATAAACATAAATGAAATAGGTGAGATAATGAAAAAAATAATACCGATTTTATTTGTGTTTTTTCTACTTTATGGATTAAATAATAAAGAAGAAATTATTATTCCTAATTATGCTATTAGATTTAGAGTTATAGCAAATAGTAATAGTATGAAAGATCAAGAATTAAAATTGAAAGTAAAAAGTACTTTAGAAAGTGATTTAAATAAATTAATGAGTGAAGCTAAAAATAGTGATGAAGCTAAAGAATTAATAAGTAGTAATTTAAGCAATATTAGAAAAAAAGTTAATGAAATAGTACCGTCTAATAAAGTAAGTTTTGGCAAAAATTATTTTCCTAGTAAAACTTATCATGGTATTAATTATGATGCTGGTATGTATGATTCATTAGTTATTACTTTAGGTAATGGTGATGGTAATAATTGGTGGTGTGTAATGTTTCCGCCTTTATGTTTAATTGAGGGTAAAGATAATAATAGTAGTGATGTTGAGTATCGTTTATTAATTAAAGATATTATTAGTAAATATTCATAAGTAAAAAAATTCTATCATAAAATTATTAGGAGATTAAAATATGGTAGAATTTTTTTCATCTTTTTTAATTGCAGTAGCGCTTAGTATGGATACTTTTTCTCTATCACTTGGGGTAGGGACATATAATATAAATAAAAAAGATTGTTTTAAATTAAGTTTAATAGTTGGTATTATGCATTTTATTATGCCTTCTATTGGTAGTTTGCTTGGTAATTCGATTGTTAGTTTTTTTGCTTTAAATTCTAATAAATTATTAGGGGGTATTTTACTTTTTTTAGCAATTAATTTATTAATAAATTTAAATAAAGAAGAAGAAGTTGAAATTGATTTATCATATTTTGGCATGTTTTTGTTTGCTTTTGGTGTTTCTATTGATGCTTTTTCAACTGGTTTAGGTCTTGATGCTATAACCAATAATAAAATATTTACAATGTTAATCTTTAGTATTACTAGTTTTTGCTTTACACTTTTAGGATTGTTAATTGGTAAATTTGCTAAAGAAATAGTTGGGAAAAAAGCTAGTATTGCTGGTTTCTTGTTATTAGTTTGCTTGGGAATATATCACTTATTTATATAATATGTCTTTATAATGTCTTGTTTATGTATAAATATTTAATATTTGTTCATCCTAAGTATGGGTGATAAAAATGAGTGAAAAAGAATTATTATATGTTGAAGATATGTTAGAACATTTAGAATATTTTAAAAAACATTTAGAAATTAATAAAGAATGTCTAACTGATTCTAAAGAAGAAACAATTTTAAAAAAGATTGAAAAGAAAACAGATAATCTTTACAAATCTTTTTATGAAGTATTAGGAGGTTTTAGTAATGGACGATAAAACAATGTTAGAAGGGATCCTTTGGGATTTAAAAGTATTAGGAGATTTATGTTTACATGGTAGTATTGAATCAGGAGTAAATGAAGTACATTCTTGTTTTACTAAAGCTTTAAATGAAGTCTTAGAATTACAAAATGAATTATTTGAAGTGATGAGTAATTTAGGAATGTATAATGTTACAAATGTTGAAGTAAGTAAAATAAATAAAACAATAAGTAAATATAATCCTACAATTGAAGGTTAACAACCTTCGTTTTTAATTGTATTATTGGGTTGTTTTTGCTATAATACAGTTTAAGGAGTGGGAAAAAATGAAAAAAATTAAAATATTTTTATTATTATTAGTTGTAGGGCTTGTTTTACCATTTACTGTGGATGCAGCAAGTAAAAAGAATGTTTATATCTTTAAAGGAGATGGATGTCCTCATTGTGAAGAAGCATTAGAGTTTTTCCAAGATTTAATTAATGATAGTAATTATACTGATAAATTTGAATTAGTTGAATATGAAGTATGGAAAAATAAAGATAATGCTAATTTTGCTAATGTTGTAGCAGAAGAACTTGGCGAAGAAATGGATGGTGTTCCATACATTATTGTTGGTGATAAATCATTTAGTGGATTTTCTTCAAGCCTTGGTGATCAAATAAAAAAAGCAATTGATGATTTCTATAACGATGATGAAGCTACAAGTGTTGTTGAAAGATTAAATGGTAATAGTGAATATAGTATTACACCTGAATCTACTATTAAAAGAACAGGAGATAAAGGTAATACTGATACAGTTATTGCAATTGTTATTATAATAGTAGCAATAGGTGGATTTGGCTATGTAGTATATTTATCTAGAAAAGATACAACTAGTAAATATTATGAAATACCTGTTAAAAAAGAAGAAGTAAAAGAA
>CANRMU010000086.1 GCA_947631895.1 uncultured Bacilli bacterium
AAAACTAATAACTATACTTTTAGTAATGATAAAAATACTTTATCATCTTTAGTAGCTAAAAATACTGAAAATAAATTGTTGGATACTTATAATTCATTTACATATATTTCCGATGATGATTTAGTTTTATATAGTAAAGATAATAATTTAAAAGATTTTACTTTAAGTTTATTAAAAGAGGCTGATATTTTAATAAAAGATTTTCATGTTTCTTATGAAGAAAAAGACAATAATAATCTTTCATTTGCTAAAAATAGTGAATTATCGAATGTAAAAATATTATTAGACCATGAAGTAGCTGATAAGAAAAATAAAAAAAGTACCTATACCTTAAATTTTAATGATGAATCTTCTGGAACTAAGGCTTTATTTGCTCTTGCTCCTAGTTTGCAAAAAGCTTTTACCACTCCTAAAGTGATGATTGTTGATGAACTTGAAAAAAGTATGCATCCAGCTTTAGTAGAATTTATTATTAAATTATTTAATAATAAAAAAATTAATAAAGTAAATAGTCAGTTAATAATTATGACTCATGCAACAAATTTATTGAATTTAGAACTTCTAAGAAGAGACCAAATATGGTTTACTGAAAAAAATCCTTTAAATGGTGAATCTATCCTGTATCCTCTTGATTCATTTTCAGTAAGAAAAGATGAAAATATTATGAAAGGCTATATAACTGGCCGATATGGGGCAATACCAAATATCAAAAATGTTGGTTAATATGAATTACTTTAAATAAATTGAATTTTAATAATCATCATGATATAATCTTTAGACAAGAAAGGGATGTTTTTATTTGAAAACCTTATTAAAACGTTTAGGAGCGTATTTAATTGATTATTTAGTTGTAACAGTTATTATTTATGGTGTTATGTTACTTCCTTTTGTAAATCCACATAAAGAAGAATATAATACTAAATATAATGAAGTAGTAAGAGTAAATGAACAATTTCAAAATAATGAAATAAGTAGTGAAGAATTTAATGAAGCTTTAATTCCTATTGCTTATGATTTATACCGTTTAAATGGTAGTTATGTTATTGTATCAACAATTTGTTTTATTGGCTATTTTGTTATCTTTCAATTTTTATATAAAGGACAAACTATTGGTAAGAAAATATTTAAATTAAAATTAGCAAGTGCAAATGATAAACCATTAAGTATGGTTAACTATTTGGTAAGAGCAATTATTTTATATAATATATTAATTCCAATAATTGAATTAATTATTGTGTTTACAATGAGTTCTGAAAATTATTTTAATGTTTATCAAAATGTTAATTTAGTAAGTTATATTATTATGTATATTACTTTATTCTTTATGTTAGTTAGAACTGATGGTAGAGGTTTACATGATATTCTTGCTAATACAATTGTTAAAGAAGAAAATGAAGAAGTAAAACAAGAAATAATTGAAGTTAAAGAAAAAGAAGAAGATAAAAAATCTCCTAAGAAAAAAATAGCAACTAAAAAGAAAGTTACTACTAAAAAGACAAAACCTAGTGAAAAATAAGTTTTGTCTTTTCTTTATTTATAATAATATCAGTTTGATAAAATTTACTTAAAGTTAAATATAAATCATAAGCATCTTTTAAGCCACAAACTTCTAGTGATGAGTGCATAGCAAGTTGAGGTATGCCAATATCAATTGAAGATACACTTACATGTCTTAGACTTAAGCCAGATAAAGTTGAGCCCGAACTTAAATCATTTTTAAATGTTGAGTCTTGATATTTTGCACCTATTTCATCACAAATCTTTTTTAAAATACTTGAAAAATAACCATCTGTTGTGGAACTAATTTCTTTAATAATAGCTATTCCTTCATTTAATTTTAAATTACCAGTATCATCCATTAATTCATCATGATTAGGATGAATGGCATGAGTATTATCAGAACTAATTATAAAACTATTGGCTAGGGTTTTAGCTAAATCTAATTTTAGGCTTGTTGCAATTCGCTTTAAAATATCTAAAAGAAAACTGCTTTCAGCGCCTTCTTTTGTTAAAGAACCAATCTCTTCATTATTAAAAGTTACATAAACATTAATAGAATTACTATTATTATCTAAAAAGCCTTGTAAACAAGCAAAAGTACTCGTTAAATTATCAATTCTTGGTGATAATAAAAGATTTTTATCAAAGCCAATTATTTTTGGTTCTTCACAGTTATAGAAAAATAAATCATAATCTTTTATTTCACCTTTAATTTGTAAACTATTCTTTAAATAATCTAAAAATGTATCCTTAGAATTATCATTTTTTAAAGTAATTATTGGTTGTAAATCAGTTTGCATATTTAAATCAAGATTAGTATTAGCTTTATCATTTTGATGAATTGCTAAACTAGGAATAATAGCAATTGGCTCTTTATAATCTATTATCTTTTTTTCTAATTCATGATTTTTTTCAATAATAATTCTTCCAGCTACCGATAAAGGTCGATCAAGCCATCCATAATTTAATAATCCTCCATAAGGCATACTATTAAACTTCATATAATCATTTTTAAAATATTCACCATTTGCTTTTAATGTTAATGCCGGTGTATCACAGTGCGTACTACAAATAGCATAACGTTCTTCAAATTTTTTAGGAATTGAAAAAGCAATTAAAGTTGCATCATTTCTCGTTGTAAAATAATTACCAGCACTTAAATCCCAAATATCTGTTTCTTCTAATTCACTAAAACCATTATTAAGTAAAATTTCTTTAATTTTATCAACAACCGTAAAAGCACAAGAACCATCTTTAATAAAATTTAGTAAATCATTTGTAAACATTTCTTTTTTCATATACATCACTTTATTAGTATTGTTGTGAATTTTAATTTTATACGTTATAATATATTTAAGATTAAAAAAAAGAGGTACATAATGAAAAAAGAAATAGTTATAGGAAGTAGTTTAATCTTTATAATAGATCAAATCTCAAAATATTTAATGGAACGTTTTTTTAAAAATAAAGTTTTAGTTATAATTCCTAATTTATTTAATATTGATTTTACTTATAATAGAGGAGGGGCTTTTTCTATTTTAAATGATCAAATTATTTTACTTATTGTGGCAACTATAGTTTGTTTATTTGTTTTAGTAAAAATTAGTAAAGAAGTCGAGCCAAGTATTCCTAAAACATTTATGTTTTCTTTATTATATGGGGGAGTAATAGGTAATTTATTTGATCGAGTATTTTTTTATTCGGTAAGAGATTTTTTAGACTTTAAGTTTTTTGATTATCATTTTCCAACATTTAATGTAGCAGATATGGCTATTGTATTAGGAATGTTTTTATTAATTATTGAACTTTTAAGAAAGAGTGAAAAACATGCAAAAGATAATTGTTAATGAATCTGTAAATGAGCGAATTGATAAATATTTAAGTGATGTTACTGATTATTCTAGATCTTTAATTTTAAAAATGCTTAAAGATGAATGTATTTTAGTTAATGATAATATTGTTAAAGCATCTTATAAAGTTAAAGAAAATGATGAAATAGAAATTATTAAAGAATATAGTGAAGAAATTGATTTAGAACCTGAAGATATTCCTTTAGATATTGTTTTTGAAGATGAAAATGTTATTTTAATAAATAAACCAAGTGGAATGGTAGTGCATCCAGGAAGTGGTAATCCAAATCATACTTTGGTTAATGCTTTACTTAATCATACTAAAAATTTAAGTGTGGGAAGTGATATTTTAAGACCAGGTATAGTTCATAGAATTGATAAAGATACATCAGGCCTTATCTTAATTGCTAAAAATAATAAGGCTCATGAAATTCTTGCTGATGATTTTAAAAATAAGAAAGTTAAAAGAAAATATATTGCATTAGTAAAGGGCGTTTTATCTCATAATCATATTACGATTGATGCTCCAATAGGAAGAGATAAAATTGATCGTAAGAAAATGATGGTAACGGAGCATAATAGTAAAGATGCTATCACGCATGTTAATGTTTTAAAAAGATTTAATAAATATACTTTAGTAGAATGTGAATTAGAAACAGGAAGAACTCATCAAATTAGAGTACACTTAGCTTATATTGGGCATCCAGTTTATAATGACCCAGTATATCAAAAAGATAAGACTACTTCTTTTGGTCAATTTCTTCATTCAAGTGAAATAACTTTTATTGAACCAATAACCAAAGAAGAATTACATTTTAAAGTGCCTTTACCAAAAGAATTCCAAGAATTTTTAGATATTTTCATAAATTTTCCTTAATAAAAATAAAACTTCTAATTACCAAAGTAAAAAAGGTAAATTAGAAGCTTTTTTATTCCGA
>CANRMU010000087.1 GCA_947631895.1 uncultured Bacilli bacterium
AGTCAAGGAAGTATTGAAAAAATTGTAACTGCTAAACCAGAAGAAAGAAGAGTTATTCTAGAAAGTGCTAGTAAAGTTTTAAAATATAAAAATCGTAAAATAGAAAGTTTAAGAAAATTAGAAAAAGCTAAAGATAATTTAGAAAAAGTTGATTTAGTAATTAATGAATTAGAAGTTAATTTAGAACCTTTAAAAAAACAAAGTGAAGAAGCCAGAACTTATCTAGCCCTTTTAAATGAATATGAAGAAATAGATCGTTCCCTAACTACTTATGATATTAAAAAATATCATGAAGAATTAGAAGAATTAGAAAGAAAAAGAAAAACTTTAGAAAATGAAAAATTAAATATTGAATCAGAAAATACTTTAGATAGTAGTAAATTAGAAAATTATAAAACTAGAAGTTTAGAAATAGAAGAAGAAATAGAAAAGTTAAATGAAGAATATACTAGTTTAACTGAAAAATTAGCTAATATTGAAAGTGAAAAAAATCTTATTTTAGAAAGACAAAAATATGCAGTTGATGAAACAAAAGTAGATGAAGAATATTTATTAAATAAAGAAAAAGAAACTAATTTAGAAAAAGAAAAATCTTTAGTAACTTTTAATTTAAAAGAAAAAGAAGATAATTTAAATACTATTAATAATGAATTAGGAAGTATTGATGAAAAAAGTCTTTTATTAAATAATAAAAAAAGAAATAATGATTTAGTTTATCAAAATAAAATTAGAGAAGAAGTTTTATTAGAAAATAAAATAGAAATTTTAAAAAATAATATTTTAGAAGATAATAATATGCCTGTTGCTGTTAAAAATATTTTACATAATCCCCGTTTAAAAGGTATTAAAGGGACTATTGGTAAATTAATTGAGGTTAAAAATGATTATAGTCTAGCTATTTCGGTAGCCTTAGCTAGTTCTACTAATTTTGTAGTTGTAGAAAATGAATTAAATGCTAAAGATGCTATAAATTATTTAAAAGATAACCATTTAGGACGCGTGACCTTTTTTCCAATGAATGTCATTAAAGGTCGTAAAGTAGGCGAAGATATTATTAAAGTTGCTCAAAAATGTCTTGGTTTTATAGGCGTTGCTTCTGATTTAATTTCTTATAATAGTGAATTTCAAAATATCATTGAAAATCAATTAGGAAATGTTTTAATTACCAAAGATATGAATGCCATGAATGAGTTAGCTAAAAAATTGGATTATAAATATCGAATTGTTTCTTTAGATGGTGAAATTACTCATGCTGGTGGTAGTATTAGTGGTGGTACAATTAAAGTTAATAATTCTTTAAATGATAAATTAGAATTAGAAAAGAAAGAAACCGAATTAAAAATATTACAAGAAGAAAAAAATAAATTAAATAAAAATAATGATAGTTTAGCAAAAGAATTAGAAGAATTAGAAACTAAAAGATTAGAAGTTCAAAATAATCATTATATTTTAACAAAAGAAGTAAATGAATTAAAAGAAAAGTTAGCTAATATAGAAAAAGACTTATTAAATACAATTCAAAGTTTAAAAAGAACTGATACTCTAAAAAATGGGGGAATTGAAAAAGAAATTGAAAAACTACTTGCTAGTGAAAAAGATATAGCTACCCAAAAAGAATTAACTAATACTAAAATTAGAAACTTAAGAAAAGAAAAAAGTGATATAGCAAGTAAATTAGCGGAAGAGGAATTAGAATATCGAAAGAAAAATACCGAATTACATAATATTATTAATGATTTAAATGAATTAGAAATCAGAAAAAATAAAATTGATATTAAAATGGATTATCTTTTAAATCATTTAAGTGAAGAATATCATATTACTTTTGATAAAGCTAAAGTTACTTATATTTTAGATATGGATTATGACTTAGCTAAAGAAAATGCTAAAATGTTAAAAACTAAATTAAGTAATTATAAAATGGTTAACTTAGGAAGTATTGATGAATTTAACCGTATTAATGAACGTTATGAATTTTTAAGTAGTCAAAAAGAAGATTTAGTTTTAGCGATTGAAGAATTAGAAAGTATTATTAAAGAAATGGATGAAAAGATGGTTGAACGTTTAACTAAAACTTTTGATTTAATTTCTAAAGAATTTGAAGTTGTCTTTAAAGATTTATTCAAAGGTGGAAGAGGAATGTTAAAACTAACTGATCCTGATAACATTTTAGAGACTGGTATTGAAATTGTTGCGGAACCTCCAGGTAAAAAACTTGATAATATTGTGCTTTTATCTGGTGGTGAAAAAACTTTAACAGCTATTGCTTTATTATTTGCTATTTTAAATGTTTTTCCAGTACCATTTTGTATCTTAGATGAAGTAGAAGCAGCACTAGATGAAGCTAATGTTGATACTTTTGGCAAGTACTTACAAGAACAAAAAGCTAAGAGTGAATATATTTTAATTACTCATAAGAAAAGAACAATGGAATATGCTGATACTCTATATGGCATCACGATGCAAGAAAAAGGTGTATCTAAAATTGTTAGTGTAAAATTAGAAGATTAAATATTTTCTAATTTTTTAAATCTTGGCAAAAATAGGATTAATCCTATTTTTGCCATTGACTTAATTGTGGGTTTATCTTATATTTATATTGGCGAATATTTATGATAAAAAGAGAAATAGAAAAAAAATTTAAGAAAATAACTAAGCAAAGAAAAATAATTTTATTAACTGGAGCTCTTCAAGTTGGTAAATCAACACTTGTTAAAAGCATTAAAGAAAAAAATCGGACTTATGTTACTTTAGATGATTTAAAATTGAGAGAGCTTGCTACAGATGATCCAAAACTATTTTTGATGAACTATCAAAGACCAATCATTATTGATGAGGTACAATATGCTCCAAATTTATTTTCTTATCTTAAAATGGAAGTAGATGAAAATAAAGAAAAAGGAAGTATTTGGTTAACTGGTTCACAAAAGTTTGAACTTATGAAAAATGTTAGCGAATCACTTGCAGGCAGAATTTCCATAATTGAACTATCTTCTTTAAGCTATGCTGAAAAAAAAGGTTTTGCTTCTCGGCTTTTCTTACCAAATAATATATCTTATAAGTTAACTATTAATCCGAAAGAATTATTTGATGAAATATTTTTAGGAGGAATGCCAGAATATATTAATAGCAATATTGACCGAAATGTTTTTTTTAATGATTATGTAACTACTTATTTAGAAAGAGATGTTAGAAATTTAACACAAGTTGGCAATCTAACAACATTTAAAAAATTTTTAGTTGCCGTTGCTTCTAGAAATGGAGAAGTATTAAATTATAATTCAATTTGTGAAGATGTAGGTATTGATGCTACAACAGCTAAAAGATGGATTTCCATTTTAGAAGCAAGTGACATAATTTATTTATTAGAACCATATTTTAATAGCAAATTAAAAAGATGTACAAAAAGTCCTAAAATTATTTTTTTAGATTCAGGATTGTGCTCTTATTTGTGTGGTTGGAATAGTGGTGAAAATATTATGAATTCGACTGTTTCAGGACACTATTTAGAAGCTTTTGTTATTAGTGAATTAATAAAAAATAAAAGAAATAATTTACAAGATTTAAATTATAATATTTATTATTATCGGGATAGAGATGGAAAAGAAATTGATTTAATAATTTCTTTAGACAATGTTATATATCCATTTGAAATAAAAAAAACGGCAAATCCTCAAAAAAGTATGATTAGTAATTTTCAAGTATTGCAAAATAAAAACTTAAATGTTGGAAATGGTGGACTTCTTTGTTTCTATCCAACAATTATTCCATTAGATGAAAATAATAAATCATATCCAATATCAGTTATATTTTAATTTAAAAATAAAAGGTAAAAATGATAGAACATTTAAATAATATATTAAAAGATATTGAATTACTAAAGAATTCAAATGATTATAATTTAGATAATATTAATATTGATAATTTTGAAAGTAGTATTAATTCTTTAAAAGAAAAAATTGATTTAGAAAATGTTAAAATAATAGCAAAAATTATTTATCAATTAAATATTGATAATACTTTTTCAATATTAACCGACCATATTAGCAATGAATTTTATGCTTTTGAATTTATTTTAGAGCAAAGATTAAGGAAAAAAAATTATAACTTTTAAAAATAGAAATAATTAAAAAAAATAATAATAGTCAACGAAAATGACTATTATTTTTGATTTCGTGCAAAACTAATAAAATTTAATTGTAATTTACATTTTTGATAGAGTAAGTTTTCTTTTTTTAAAATAAGTGTTAAACT
>CANRMU010000088.1 GCA_947631895.1 uncultured Bacilli bacterium
ATTTTATCTTTTTATTAGGATTCCATACTTTAGGGGTAAGGGGTCATTATATCCAAGTTTATATTATTTTGAATCATGTTTTATTAAATTTTAAGTATTATCTTTAGCTTTTTACATTTTTATCAAAAAAA
Source organism: uncultured Bacilli bacterium (assembly GCA_947631895.1). Taxonomy (GTDB): domain Bacteria; phylum Bacillota_I; class Bacilli_A; order RF39; family UBA660; genus Ventrenecus. The sequence goes on from CANRMU010000088.1 coordinate 132, forward strand.
GAATAGTTACTTTCCCCTTATATAAACTATTCGTTAGAAATTAGCTACAATGGTGTTATACCATTTTTTGATGCTCAAAAAATGCCATAACTTGCTAAACATTATACTACAAAAAAGCAAACTTTATATATTGTTTGCTCATACAAATAGTAATTCTTATCTTTTACTTTCATCTATATTTTTATTTTCTGAAGATGCTGACAAATTCATTTTCTTTTTATAGATATCATATAATCTAGTATCATTTTCTATTTCAAGATTTCTATCAAACACTTCTTCTTTAGTTTCAGGATTAATCATATAATACTCATCATATTCAATGATTGTTCCCATAACATTAGCTTCAACTCTTCTTATTTTAACATTTTCTCTATTATCCATGATATCACTCCTCGTAATGGCAATTTGAATAGTTGTTCGGAGTTTCCGAACAACTTAAATCATTTTGTTACAGTTTTCTAATTCTATATTATTCGCTTCTAAGAGCTTCAACAGGATCTTTTTTAGAAGCTGCTCTAGCTGGTATTAAACCACCAATCAAAGTTAATAAAATTGATAATCCAACTAATATTAAAGCATTGTCGAATGGTAAAGCCGCTGCTAGAGGAATATTACCTGTAAAGTGATGTAATACACTATTGATTATTGGAATTAATGAATAAGAAATTCCTATTCCAAATAAGCCAGATAATAAACCAATAATAAAGGTTTCAGCATTAAATATTGAAGAAATATTACCTTTAGAAGCACCAATTGCTCTTAAAATACCAATTTCTTTAGTTCGTTCATAAACAGATATGTATGTTATAACTCCAATCATTATACTAGATACTATAAGAGAAATTGATACAAAAGCTATTAATACATAACTTACCGCATTAACAATCGTTTTAACAGAAGACATTAAAATTCCAGTTGTATCTGAATAATTTATTTCTTTTTCTTTATCAACTTTCTTATTATAATCATCTATAAATGATAGAAAATGATCTTTACCTTCAAAGCTATTAAAATATATAGAAATATATGTTGGTTCTTCTTTATCTTGATAGCCTAAAGAAATTAAATTAGTTTTTTGAGTAGATTCGGTTGGATTCATCATGGCACTTACTACTCGAGCAAGTTCATCTTCACTAAAGTTAAGGGTGAAAGCTGAAGTTATTTGATCTTGGTCAACATTAAATGATGATGCAAAACTACTGGTTATATTACTAGTTAATTCTCCTACTTTAGTTAAAACTTCTTTTTTAACTTTAGCTTCAGTCATAGCTCTTGCCATAGTTTCATTCGTACCTATTATAGCAGCATTATTCATATATTCAGAAATAATTTTATCTTTTAATTCTTTAATCATAGCTTCTATTTGAGCTTCACTATTTAATAATGAATTTAAGTCTTCTTTATCAGATGGAGCACCAGGAAGAGGTATTTCACTATTATTGCTTGACTCTTCTTTATCAGAAGGAGTTGGTATTTCACTTTCATTATTTGAATCTTCTTTATCAGAAGGAATTTGTACCTCACTATCTGGTTTAGAATCTTCGGTAGGAGGAACTACAGGGTTGGTCATTTGACTATAAAGTGGTATATACATTTTTAATAAACCGTTTAATAAACTACTATATGTTGCTTTTAAAGTATCTTTAGGAATAACATAATCTTTCTCCATATTTGCTAAAGCATTTAAAACATTAGAAGACCCTAAATAATCAGCTACCAACTTATCAACATTTTCTACGGTAGTATCTTTATCTACTTTATTAAGTATTTCAGTTGCAAACGTTTTTAAATTATTGCTAAATAAATTTTTTGCTGGCGTAGTATCAGTTGTTATAGAATTGTTTATTTCTTCCATATAATTTTTAGTTTGTTGTTCAAGGGCTTGTTGATCAATATTAATATTAAATGCACTTTGTAATTTTTCACTATCAACTTTAACTAAATCAGCAAATTCAAAATCAAAATCATTTTTCTTACTATCAAATCTATTTCCCGAAAAAACATCAATTTCATTATTATCTAACTGTCTTTTTACAACATCAGTTTCACTAGCATGATTAATAATATAATCAATTAAATCAGAAGTATACGCAACACCAGGACTTAAAGACATAGATGATACTCCTTCTTTTGGACTTACTATACCTACTATTTTTAATTTAGTCGCATTATCATATAAATTTTTCATATAATTTTCATCAGCTGTCATATCTTCATATACATCATATTTAGAATTATATTTATATGTTTCTGATGCCATTATTAATCTTAAATCGATATTCATTAAATCTTCATAAGTAAATGTTAAAGGTTCATTATTAATATCAACTGTTTCACCACTCATTATGGCTGTAACCATTTTGGTAAGTTCTTCGGTATCTCTTAAACCTAGAGTATAAACAAGCAAGTCAGAAATAGCATTAGGTTCTGATAAAACAATCATCATTTCATCATATTTTTCTGGCCATCTTCCTGCTAAGACATCATAATCATTTACAATCTCATCACGATTATCAACCATTTGAGAATAAATAGAGGTCATAGAAGAATAAGAATTCATTATACTACTACTTCCCATTATTGAACTAAATAAATTACTTGGATTAAGTTTTGCTAATTTATTCGTGGCATCTATAGTATAAATATTTGGACTAACACTATAGGAATATTGAATATTTGAGACATCTTCTTCGATTTCACTAGCATTGTTTTCTAAATATTGTTTAAAACTTTTTAAATCATTGGTACTAACACTTGAAAGCATTGAAGTAATAGTTTGTTGTTCTTTTACTTCGTTAGAATTATCTTTATCATTACCAGCACTTCTAAGAGATAATAAAGCACTTGTTATATCAGCTGATTCCTGTTGAATTGTTAAAGGGTATGATGTTAAAGTATCTTCTTGAATTGAATCTACATAATTTTGAAAACCAGTTGAAACAGCAAGAATTAAAGCAATACCGATAATTCCAATTGAACCCGCTACAGAGACTAAAATTGTTCTGGCTTTTTTAGTCATTAAATTATTAAAAGATAAAGATAACGCGGTTAAAAAAGACATTTTAGTTTTTTTAGATTTATTACTTGCAACACTGTCTTGCTCTTTAGTGTTTATTTTACCATCATATGGATCGGAATCAGAAACAATTTTTCCATCCTTAATATTAATTATTCGACTTGAATATTTTTCGGCAAGTTCAGGATTATGAGTAACCATTATAACTAATTTATCTTTAGATATTTTCTTTAATAAATCCATTATTTGAACAGATGTATCTGAATCTAAGGCTCCTGTTGGTTCATCAGCTAAAATTATTTCAGGGTCATTAATTAATGCTCTTGCAATGGCTACTCTTTGCATTTGTCCACCTGATAATTGATTAGGTCTTTTATTAATATGTTGTTCTAAGCCAACTTCTTTTAAAGCCTTTTTAGCTTTTTCTTTTCGCTCTTTTTTAGATATTCCTGATAAAGTTAAAGCAAGTTCAACATTTTTTAAAATTGTTTGATGACTAATTAAATTATAACTTTGAAAGATAAAACCTACACGATGATTACGATAAGAATCCCAATCTCGATCTTTAAATTTTTTAGTACTTATCTCATTTACAATTATATCTCCAGAAGTATATTCATCTAATCCGCCAATAATATTTAAAAAAGTTGTTTTACCAGAACCAGATGGACCTAATATAGAAGCAAATTCATGACGTCTAAAATTTACACTAACATTATCTAGTGCTTTTTGTGAAAACCCTTCTGTATTATATATTTTACTAATTTTCTTTATTTCAATCACAGCTATCACCTTGATTCCTTATTTATAAACTATTTCTTTAATTTCTTTTAAATAGCATATATTACAATTTTATTATTAAATGATTAAAAAGTGAATATCTTTTTGCAATATTTTTTCTTAATAATGATATTTTCATAATTTTTTCACAATTTTAATTTTTAATATTTCCTTTTAGGAATCAAATTTTACTTTTCTTCACTATTTTTTAAATGATTATTCTTTTTCTATTTTTTTAAATTCTATTTTTAATAAAATAATTCCTAAAATAAAGGATAGAATATCAGCAATAATCGCACTCCATAACATA
>CANRMU010000089.1 GCA_947631895.1 uncultured Bacilli bacterium
AAAAATGATATTATTGATACTATTGTTGAAGTTTTATCTTCTTGGTTAATTTTAAAAATTGATAATTATGATAGTAGTTTATATTATGAAAATAAAGATTATATTTATGAATGTTATCAAAAAGGAGAAATATTGTAGTAAAGTATTTCTTTTTTTGTCAAATTTTTGCCATTTGACGTCAACTTATTTTGTTACTTGAAAAAATTATGATATACTATTTTACGGTGAAAGATATGGCAAATAAAAATACATATGATGAAAAATCAATAAAAATATTAGAAGGATTAGAAGCAGTTAGAAAACGTCCTGGGATGTATATTGGCTCGACTGATAAAAGAGGTATGCATCATTTAGTATGGGAAATTGTTGATAATGCGATTGATGAAATTATTAATGGTTATGGTGACTATATAAAAATCATTTTACAAAAAGATGGTTCTGTTACTGTTGCGGATAATGGACGAGGTGTTCCGATTGGAATGCATGAAAGTGGTAAGAGTACGCCAGAAGTTATTTATACGGTTTTACATGCTGGTGGTAAATTTGAAAATTCAGGTTATAAAGTAAGTGGAGGATTACATGGTGTTGGCGGTTCAGTTGTTAATGCTTTATCAACTAAAATGGAAGTAACTATTTACCGTGAAGGAAAAATTAGTCAAATTAAGTTTAGGGATGGCGGGAAAGTTGCAAGTCCTCTAAAAGTTATTGGTGAATCAAAAAAGACCGGAACAATTGTTAATTTCTTACCAGATAAAGAAATATTTAAAAATTGTAATTTTTCTTTTACAACTATTAGTGAAAGAATGCAAGAAAGTGCTTTTTTACTTTCTAATGTTACTATTGAAATAATTGATGAAGAAGATAATTTAAATGCTAAATATCATTATGAAAATGGAATTATTTCTTTTGTGGAATATATTAATGAAAATAAAAATCCTTTACATAAAATAGTTAATTTTAAAAATACCAAAAATGATATTGAAGTTGAAATTGCAATGCAATATACTGATTCATATAATGAACAAATTATTTCGTTTGTTAATAATGTTAAAACAGCTGATGGAGGTACTCATGAAGTTGGTTTTAAAACAGGTTTAACAAAAGCTTTTAATGATTATGCTAAAAATAATAATGTTTTAAAAGGTAGTTTAGATGGTTCTGATGTAAGAGAAGGACTAAGTGCTATTATTTCTGTTCGAATACCAGAAAATTTATTACAATTTGAAGGTCAAACTAAAGGAAAACTTGGCACGCCTGAAGCTAGAAATGCCGTAGAAAGTATTACTTATGAAAATTTAAAATTCTTTTTAGAAGAAAATAAAGAAATAGCTTTAAGTATTTTAGATAAAGCTCAGAAAAGTAAGCTCGCAAGAGAAGCTGCAAGAAAAGCAAGAGAACAAGTAAGAAAAGGGACAGGTAAAAATAATAAAGAACGAATTTTAAGTGAAAAGTTTGCTAAAGCAACTGGTAAAAATTATGCTTTAAATGAATTGTTTTTAGTAGAAGGTGATAGTGCGGGTGGAAGTGCTAAGTCAAATCGTAATCGTGAGACTCAAGCAATCTTACCTTTACGTGGTAAAGTTTTAAATTGTGAGAAAGCTTCTGCTAAAGATATTGAAGCTAATGCTGAATTAAGACAAATTGAATATGCTATTGGAGCTGGTTTAGGACCTGATTTTGATTATCAAGAAAGTAATTTTGGTAAAGTAATTATTATGACCGATGCCGATGTTGATGGCTCTCATATTCAAATATTATTAATAACATTCTTCTACCGGTTCATGCGTCCTTTAATTGAGCAAGGAATGCTTTATGTAGCAACTCCACCATTATATTCAGTAGAAACTAGTAAAGGTAAAATTTATATTGCTGATGATGAAGAGTTAGAAGAAAAAAGAAAAGAATCAAAAGCGCCTTTAAAAATTCAAAGATTTAAAGGTTTAGGAGAAATGGATGCTGATGAATTATATGAAACAACTATGAATCCAGAAAATAGAAGATTACTAAGAGTTACTTTAAATGATGCAGCAATTGCTGAGAAAAGAATTCATGTTTTAATGGGTGATGAAGTCGCGCCTAGAAAAGAATGGATAAATGAAAATGTTGACTTTACATTAGAAGATGATTTTAGGAAGTGATTATATGCATGAGATGAAACTAAAAAATGAACCATTTACGAAAATTCTTAAGGGAACTAAAAGAATAGAATTACGACTTTTTGATGAAAAAAGAAGAAAATTAAAAATTGGTGATTTCATTTCTTTTACCAATTTAGAAACAAATGAAGTTATTACTACTAAAATTCTTGATTTAAAAATTTATGATAATTTTAAAGAGTTATATAAAAATTATGATAAAAAAGATTTAGGGTATAAAGAAGATGAAGAAGCGAGTTATCAAGATATGGAGAAGTTTTATAGTATTGAAGAACAAAATAAATATAAAGTTGTGGCAATAAGAATTGAAAAAATTTAAATAGGATGTGATGATATGGCAAGGAAGAAAGAAGAAAAAACAGTTGTTGAGAAAATATATGATTATAGTTTAGAAGAATTAATGGAAGTTGGTTTTGGTCGTTATTCAAAAGAGATAATTCAAGAAAGAGCCTTACCAGATGTAAGAGATGGACTAAAACCAGTGCAAAGAAGAATACTATATGCAATGTTCATTTCTCATTTTACGCATGATAAACCATATCGAAAAAGTGCTAAAGCAGTTGGAGATATTATGGGTAATTTCCATCCTCATGGTGATTCATCTATTTATGGGGCTTTAATTCATATGTCTCAAAAATGGAAGATGAGAGAAACTTTAATTGATATTCATGGTAATAATGGTTCAATTGATGGGGATGGTCCAGCAGCCATGCGTTATACAGAAGCAAGATTATCTAAAATTGCCGAAGAAATGTTAAAAACTATTCCGAAAAATACCGTAGAAATGACATATAATTTTGATGATACGGAATTAGAACCAACGGTTTTACCAGCGGCTTTTCCAAATCTTTTAGTTAATGGTTCAACTGGTATTTCAGCAGGCTATGCTACAAATATTCCAACTCATAATTTAGGAGAAGTAATCGATGCAACTATTAAAAGAATTGATAGTCCAAATTGTCGTTTAGAAACAATTATGGAAATTATGCCTGGACCAGATTTTCCAACAGGCGGAGTAATTGAGGGAAAAGCAGGACTTCTTGAAGCTTATACTAAAGGTAAAGGCAAAGTTATTTTAAAAGCTAAAACGGAAATTGTTGAAAGTGGTTCTAAAAAACAAATTATTATTGAATCGATTCCTTATGATGTTTTAAAAGAACAACTATTAAAAAAGATTATTGAAATTAAAATTGATAAAAAAATTGAAGGTATTAATGATGTCATTGATGAGTCTGATGCAACTAATATGGCAAGAATTGTCATTGACTTAAAAAAAGATGCTAATGCCCAGATTATTTTAAATTATTTACTTAAAAATACCGATTTACAAGTTAATTATAATTTTAATATGGTAGCAATTGTTAATCGAAGACCTAAACTAGTTGGCATTTTAGATATTTTAGATGCTTTTATTGCTCATCAAAAAGAAGTTGTTACAAGAAGAACAAAATTTGATTTAGAACATGCCAAAAAAAGATATCATATTTTAGAAGGTTTAATGAAAGCCATTAGTATTTTAGATGAGGTAATTAAAACAATAAGGGCTAGTAAAAACAAAAGTGATGCGATTGATAATTTATGCAAAGAATATGATTTTACTTATGAACAATCAAAAGCAATTGTGGAATTACAATTATATCGTTTAACTAATACTGATATTGTTGATATTGAAGAAGAAATGGCTAAATTAAAGAAAGATATGTATATTTGGGAACAAATATTAAATAATGAAGAGGCTTTAAAACACGTCATGAAACAAGAATTAAAAATGATTAAAAAAGAATATGGCAATCCAAGAAGAACTTTAATTAAAGATGAAGTAACGGAAATAAAAATTGATATGAAGAGTATGATTCCGAAAGAAAATGTTGTTGTAGTAGTTACTAATGAAGGATACATAAAACGGGTAAGTAGTAAAAGCTATGCGGCTAATAATGAAGAACCGACAATGAAACCAGGAGACTATATTAAAAATCTATATGATGTTACAACTCAAGATAATATTT
>CANRMU010000090.1 GCA_947631895.1 uncultured Bacilli bacterium
AAGAACAAAAAGCTAGTGATTTAATTAAAGTTTTAGCTAATCTTCATCAAAAAACAACTTATTATAAAGAAGTAAGTACTGATGAATATAAAAAAATCTATGATAATATTAAAGGACAAATAGATTATTTAAGATATTATTATGACACCACTTTTGATGAATTTTTTAAAGAAGTGTATCCTTCTCCTAGTCATTATTTTTTATTAACTAATATCTCTAAAATCTTAGCCGCTTTTGATTTTGCATCTCATGAACTTGAAAATTGGTATGAAAAAGTAGTTGATTTAAAAAAGTACCGGGTCTGTCAAATTCATAATAAAGTAAGTTTAGAACATTTTCATAAAAGTGATAAAGAATACTTAATTAGTTGGGAAGATTCTAGACGTGATAGTCCTGTTTTAGATTTAGTTAAATTTTATCAAGAAGAATATTTTGATTTACCTTTTCAAACCCTTTTAGGAACTTATCAAAAAATTAATCCTTTAAGTGATGAAGAAAAACAATTATTTTTTATAGTTATATCAATTCCTTTCAAAGTCGATTTTAAGGGTAGTGAAGTTAAAGTTTATCAAAATATTAGAGAAGTTTTAGATTATGTATATAAAACTGAAGAATTAATAAGGCCATACTATGCGGTAGAGAAAGAATAAGAGTAATAAAACTTCTAAAAATAAAATAAAGATATTAAAACGTAAAGGTAAAATTAAAGTTATTATTACTTGATAAAAGATTAAACAACATAATATTAGAATGGCAAAGACACTAATAAAGTTATTTCTTCTTGGATATTTCATAACAATCACCTAATATATTTTATGAATTAACTGTCAATTAAGTGTTTAGCTACTTGGCAAAGAAATGTAAATTAGTTTATAATATATATGGTGAGTATAATGGCAAAGAAAAAGAAAACAAGCAAAAATGAAAAAAGTACTACACAAGGTTTTAGTGTTGAATTAACTGGTTTAGTTTTAATCTTAATTGGGATTATTGGTTTTGGTTTTGGGCCAGTTGGCGCTTTACTAAAGAAATTTGCCATGTTTTTATTAGGAGAATGGTGGCCAGTAATTTTAATATTAGTATTAATTTTAGGATTAATGATGTTGTGTAAAAGAAAAATGCCTAATTTTATGAGTCAAAGAGCTATTGGTTTATATTTAGTAATTATTGTTATTCTAATTATGAGTCATTTAAATTTTATTAAAATAGCTGAAAGTCCAGGTAAAATATTTGAAGCAACAATGCATAATTATATGGATCGAATTGCCTCAATTGGTATTAATAATGCAGTTTCAAGTTCAGGACAAACATCTATTACAATTGGTGGTGGGATTTTTGGAGCAATCTTTAGTTTTGGATGTGCATCTTTATTTGGACTTAATGGAACTTATATTGTTTTAGTCTTTTTAATGATTTTTGGGGTTGTTTTATTATTTAATGTTAATTTAAGTGAATTAGTAAGTAGGATTATAGCAACATTTAAATGGGCTAAAGAAAAATCACTTGAAGAAGAAGATGATGATAGTGAAGAACGTTCTAAAGCTTTAGAAAAACGTTTATTAAAACAAGAAGAAGAGGATATCGAAGAAAAGAAATCTTATTTAGTGGAAAGTGTTGAAGAAGTTAAACCAAAGAAAGAAGAAGAAGTTATAGAAGAACCTCGTTTAATAATGCCTGATTTACCAAATGCTAATCCTAATGCACCTACAGTTAATTTAAATTATAAATTACCACCAATGAGTATTTTAGATGATCCAGAACGTTCTAAGAAAATTAATTCTAATCAATTTTTAATTAATAATAAACAAAACTTAGAAAGAGTTTTAAATGATTTTCATATTGTTGGTAAAGTTGTTGATGTTCATATGGGTCCTAGTGTAACGCAGTTTGAACTTACGGTTCCAAGTGGAACTAAGGTTAGTAGAATAAGTTCCATAAATAAAGAAATTGCTTTAGCCCTAGCAGCTAAAGATGTGCGTATTGAAGCACCTATTCCGGGAAAAAATACGATAGGTATTGAAATACCTAATCAAACAATTGCTTCAGTAAAGATTAAAGAAATTTTAAGTAGTAAACAAATTTTAAATAATAAAAATGGCATTTGGGTAGCGCTTGGCAAAGATATTATGGGAACACCAATTGCTGCTGATTTAACTAAAATGCCGCATTTGTTAGTAGCTGGTTCAACAGGTTCTGGTAAATCAGTATGTATTAACAGTATAATTAATTCCATATTAATGCGTTATCGACCTGATGAAGTAAAATTATTATTAGTTGACCCGAAAAAAGTTGAATTATCAAATTATAATGGGGTTCCTCATTTGATGTGTCCGGTTGTAAATGATCCTAAAAAAGCTAGTCTTGCCTTACAAAAAATAGTTGTAGAAATGGATCGACGTTATAATGTTTTTGCAGATGATGGGGTTAAAAAAATTGATGATTATAATAAAATGGTTGATAAGGAAAATGATGAAAATCCCGGTCTTCATAAACCAAGAATGCCATATATAATTGCAATTATTGATGAACTTGCTGATTTAATGCTTGTTGCAAGTAAAGAAGTTGAAGAAAGCATCATGCGAATTACTCAACTTGCAAGAGCAGCAGGAATTCACTTGATTGTTGCAACTCAAAGACCATCAACTGATGTTATAACTGGAGTAGTTAAATCAAATATTCCATCTCGTATTAGTTTTGCCGTTGCTTCAAATATTGATTCCAGAACAATTCTAGATAGTCCAGGTGCCGAAAAATTATTAGGTAAAGGGGATATGCTTTATTTACCAATGGGTGAAAATCATCCTATTAGAATTCAAGGATGCTTTATATCAGATGATGAAATAAGAAGAGTAATTGATGCTGTTTGTAAAGAACAAGTTGCGCAGTATGATGAAGCTTTAACAAAATTAAATGAAATGCCAATTAGTGAAATAAATAGTAATGATGATTATGATGAACCAATGTATGATGAAATAGTTGAATTTGCAATGCAAACAGGTAAAATAAGTGCATCTTTAATTCAAAGAAGATTTAGATTTGGATATAACCGTGCAGCAAGAGTAATTGATTTACTAGAAAAACGAGGAATAGTTGGACCTGCAAATGGTTCTAAACCAAGAGATGTATTAGTAAAAGATGGTAATAACGATGAAGAATAACCATCTTTTTATTTGTAATTGCATTTTTTAAGCTTTTAAGATAAGATATTAAGAAAAAAGAAAGAGGAATTATCATGATTTTATTAGAAACAAGTGAATATAGTATAAGAGAAAATAAATTAGGATTTATTGATTTATATAATAAAAATAATGAAAAAGTTAAAAGGTTAGGACATCATTTATTTTTAAATAATCTAAAAGAATGTGATGAAAATAATTTTATTATTACTTTTTCAAAAATGACTTTTAAATTTGAACATTATAATATGAGTGAAAAAGGCTATTTAGTAACAGCATTTAATACAACATCACAAACTAAAACATTTACAAATATTTTAGAATTAACTAAAGATGTTTTAGGAATTGTAGCGTCTAATAAGTATGGTTCAAGTTATGTATTATATAATTGGCAAACAAGAAATTACTTTAAAGGTGAAGATGATATGCCTAGATTAAATGATGAAGGAAAAATTAATGTATCAAAAAAATTAAAATATGATGATGAAATAGAAGGCTTATATTTTGAAGATATGTTAACTTACACTTTAGATTCTGATAGTTTAAAAATAATTAAAGCTTACAGTGAATTGCAACAAAGAAATATTAATTTTGAAAATAAAGATGCTAAAAGTGTTATAAAAAAAGAATGTTTAGAAAATATGCGTACTTTAGCAATCTTACAAAAAGAAGAATTATTAAAAACAAGAGATGAATATAAATTAGAAAGAACTAAAAACTAATGATTGTAAATAGCATATTCTTTTGGTATGTCATAATTTCAAGTAAAGTCACTATTGATGAACCATATAGCTTATTAGTTGAATAGTTATTAAAGAATTTGCAAAACAATTCTTTTTTTTATATAATTAATATAGATAGAAATAGAGGTTATTATGAAATTAATTACGTTTGCAATTCCTTGTTATAATTCTGAAGAATATATGTCTAAATGTATTGAAAGTTTATTAGTCTGTAAAGATGATATTGAAATTATTATTGT
>CANRMU010000091.1 GCA_947631895.1 uncultured Bacilli bacterium
TATTTTGCTGTTGTTTCACAATTATTTTTGATTGTAAACTTATATGGTTTTAGACTTAATCCTTCTTCATCACTTATTGGATAAGCATCTTCTAATAAGATATCATCTTCTTCATTTATTAAACTTACATCCATACATAAACTTTTGACAAAATTACTATCCTCTTGGTCTACATTTTTTTTCCAAAATGCAAATGTTGCTGTTAAACTTACTATTAATATTGTTATTCCTAATAATGTTATATTTCTTATTATTTTTTTCTTTTCCATATATAAAGACACCTTCTATCTTTACATATAGTTTAGCACTTAACCCCCCCCCCTGTGTCAAGCGGAATTTGAAAAAAACACTATTAATTAGTGTTTTTGTTTATAATTATTTTAACTCTAAAATTTCTTCATTACTTAAACCAGTAGCTTTTGATTTAACATCAATACTAATTTTTTATTGTAATAAACTTTTGGCAATTTCAAGTTTACTGTCATTTTGGCATTCATTATAAGGCATCTTCTTTTCAGTATTTAAAATCATTTGTTGATCTTCTTCATAAGTCATCCAACTTTGAAACTCATCACTGTCATTTAATTTAGTCAATTCATCAGTATATTTAGCCACAAAATCATCTCCATTACTTAAAGTTTTTAAATCATCTTTATCTAAAATGAAAAAACATTATTAAATGCTTATATTTATTAATGTTTTTTCATTTTAGATTTAAAATTTCATCTTTTGATAAATCAGTAAAGGTCATAATTTTATCTACTGGTATATTATCATTTAACATTTTCTTAGCAATTTCAAGTTTACTGTTATTCCGACCTTCAAGTTTACCTTTTTCTAAGCCTTCATTGTAAGACATCTTTTTTTCTGTATTTAATATCATTTGTTGGTCTTCTTCATAAGTCATCCAACTTTGAAATTCATCACTGTCATTTAATTTAGTCAATTCATCAGTATACTTAGCCACAAAATCATCTCCATTACTTAAAGTTTTTAGATCATCTTTATCTAAATCAAACATTATTAAATGTTTATATTTATTAATGTTTTTTTCATCTTTATTGTACCAGAAACTATTAGCTATGTCCATGTTGAATTCCCATATTTCAATGTTATCTAAATAGTTTTTAGTACCATCTTCATTTGTGATAGTATACTTTTCAACAACATTTTTGCTGTCTTTCATATTATACGTGAAATCAATATGAATGAATTGATATTCTAAATCATAGTCTTCGCCAATTTTAGTTTGTGAACTTATTTTGTTAAAAAAGTAACAAGCATTTCTAAGATGTAAATAGGCTGGATTATTTGTATTCATTTCAACGTGCAGAATTTTCTTTTCAGTTCTAACAAGTAAATCAACAGTTTTAGCTCTTTCTACTAAATTACCAGTTTTTAATTCGGTTTGTAAGTAAGTAATTCCCTCAATTTTCTTATTTAAAACTCTTTGTAAGAATTCTCTTAATAAATCTTCATATTTTTCATTCCCAAAAATTTCTTTAAAAGGCCTATTATACTTACCATGCCAAAATTCTTTTAAGGTAGTAGTATCCATTTTTAAATTCACCTCTCTTTCAAAGTTGCTATTATAAACTAATAGTTGTAAGAACTTTGTCGAATTAAAGTTAAATTTAAAAAAAATTTTAATTTTGAAGTAAATAGTTTATAATAAATTTAGAAAGATTGTGATTGTAATGATTAAAAATAAAAATTTAAAATTGATATTAATAATTATTCAAACTTTTATGGCTTATTTGTTATCAGTTTATATTTTAAATAATGGTATTAATTTATCAGTAATATTTAAAATTGATATATTTTTATTTATCTTAATTTGGCTATTTAGTTTCTTTATTTTATGCCATTTTATTGTATCGTTAAAAAGTTTATATGATTGGTTATTTAGAAAAAGATTTGTGCTTGGCTTATTATTATTTCTTTTATTAGTTTTAGGCAAGTTTAATGGTAGTTCTTATGGAATGTGGAATACTTATATTGAACCTAATTATCCAGTTAGTAGTTTAAATTCTATTATGGCACCTATACGTGCAATTAGAAGTGATGAATGGTTTGTTAATTCTTCTCATGTTTTATCACAGTTTAATAATGATTTTGCTTATTATAATTATTTTTCAAGAAGCGTTCCTACAGATATGTTTACAACGTTACCAGTTCCAATTAAAAGTATTATGATTGTTACTAAACCATTTTTAATTGGTTATCTTTTATTGGGAAGAGATTATGGAATGTCTTTTTATTGGTGGGGAAGATTAATTGTTTTATTTTTAGTAACATTTGAATTTTTTAGAATATTTACCAAAGATAATAGGAAATTGTCTTTGCTTGGAACAATTTTAGTAACTTTTTCACCAGCTATTTTTTGGTGGTATTCTCAGTATTTAGTTGAACAATTAATTGGTGGAAACTTAGCTATTATTATGTTTTATAATTTATTACATTCTAAAGAAAAGAAAAAGAAAATCTTATATTCAATTGGTTTAAGTTTTGGATTCTTAATATTTTTCTTTACTTTATATCCAGCTTGGTTAGTACCATTAGGTTATTTTTATTTAATTTTAGCTTTATATATACTTTATGAATATCATAAACTTGAAAAAATTAAACTTAAAGATTTAAGTTATTTATTAATACCAATTAGTATGTTTATAATCTTCTTAACTATTTTCTTTATGAAAAGTTATGATACTTATAAAATAATTAGCAACACAATATATCCAGGAAGAAGAATTAGTTTAGGAAATGCTGGATTTAAAAATTTATTTTATTATCCAATATCAATATTATTTCCATATCTTAATATTGATAATCCTTGTGAAGCTTCAACTTTTTATTCATTTTTTCCATTTAGTATTATTTTAACTTTATATTTAATTATTAAAGAACGTAAAGATAATATTCTATTAATTTGCTTAATAGGGTTAGTAATTTTATTTATTTTGGATACTTTATTACCAATGCCAAGTATTATTGCTAAATTAACATTGTTATCAAGAGTTCCAGGAGAAAGATTAGTAGTGATAATATCTTATATTTTAGTTTTTATTACTATTTTAACTTTAAATAAAATTAAATTAACTAAAAAGAGCAGAAATACCTTATTAATTTTAAGTGTTATTATTAGTTTAATAGTTACTTATTTTAGTTATCAAGAATTATTTGCAAATCATGGAATTAAAATCTTTATTGTTGGTTCATTTTGTTTAATTATTTTATTTATTTTAATGCTTACTAAAAAAGAAAACTTATTACTTTTAAGTACTATATTCATATGTCTTCTTTCAACTATTTGGGTTAATCCATTAATGAAAGGTTTTAGTGGTATTTATGAGAAACCAATTGCTAAAGAATTAGAAAAATATAAAGATGAAGATAAAAAATGGTTATTATTAGATAGTATTTTTCTTCCCAATTATTTTATAGCTAATGGTTTAAAAGTAGTTAATTCAACTAATGTTTATCCTAATATGGATTTTTATCATTTATTAGATAAAGAATTAAAATATGAAGATATTTATAATCGTTATGCTCATGTAGAAATAAGATTAACTAATGATGAAACAAGTTTTACAAGTCCTTATGAAGACCAAGTTCATATTGCTTTAAATTCTAATGATTTATGTAAATTAAATATTGATTATGTTGGTTCTTTAACTGATGTTTCAGACTTTTCTAATAAAAATATTTCTTTTAAAGAATTATATCATTTAGATAATATATATTTATATCAAGTTAAGTGTAGTTAGTTTTATATAGTTTCTAATCATGAAAAATGATATTAAATTTTTATCAAAAATTATTTGAAAATTTTTTTGAAATATTATATAATTAGCAAGTCGGCCACAGCTTTATGCGTATAAGAGCTCACACTCTTATACGCTTATTTTTGTGCGCCATGCATGGCATATGTCTAGTTGGTGAAAGTCCAATACACGCGTAGGTATCGACGAAGTGTTAGAG
>CANRMU010000092.1 GCA_947631895.1 uncultured Bacilli bacterium
CTTTTTATCTTTAATATAGGTATATTATACCACGAGTTCTTTCTTTTTTTTATACTTTTCCGATAAATTTAAACTCCGTCTTTTTTTGAAGCAATTTGCATTTTTAGGCTATTTGTGGTATAATCTGAAACAATTAAAGGGGGAAATTATTATGAAATATCTAAAAAAATTAAAACGCCGTAAAATAATTGAAATTTGTTTATGGTTATTCTTTATAGGAATTACTTATATGTTATGGGATTTTGAAGGATTTGGAAAAACTGCTGCTTATTATACAAATAATAGTTTAATTGAAGTTTTAGATGATCCAACGTATAGTAAAATACTTTATGCATTAAATGATGATGATGCTAATAAACTTTTAACAGATTATAATTTAAGATTAATTAATAATACTTATCGTGAAGAAAAATATAATATATATATAGGAATTTCTAAAGATATAAATCAAGAACATATTAAAATTAAAAATGAAGAATTAAAATATCTTAATGATATGTATTCTTATGAAGATAATAATTATCGTTATTATTTACTTGATACTAATAAATTACAAGGTAGTGAAAAAATATATAATTTTAAATTATATAACGATGTATTAGGAGAAAACTTTCAAGCTTATGATTTAAAGATTGAATTAGAAAAATTAGTGTAAATAAAAAGAGTGTCAAAAAATTAATAAAAATGAATTTGACACTTTTTTTTAGATTTGACATAGGATGTGAATAAAGTATATACACAAAGTAATAGTGTTTTAAATGATTTTATTATTTTTCAATTAATTAAGAAATGTATTTATTTAGTTTATTGCTTTTTTTAAATTTTGTAAGATGTTAGAAAGATTAAAAAAAGGTATTAAATTATGTTGAATAAATGTTTTTACTTAATACCTTTTTTCATGGTATAATTTTAAATATAAGAGTTAAGATTAGGAGCATTATTATGGATAAACTAAATTTGTTACAAAAAAGAAAAATGGCAATAGAAGAATTAGTAGAATATGAATGTGAATTGAGAAAACTAAAATATAATAATGGAGATAAATTAAAAGGAATAAATTTAAGGAAAAAAATTCATTGTTTAGTTAGTATGATTTTAAAAATAGACCAATTATTATCAAAAGAAAAAATAGTTATTTTAAATGATAAGCATAATACAGAAAGCAATCGTTCTAGAATATATGCTTGTACGCATATAGGAGGTAATGATATTCAAAGAAGTTTTCAAGTAATTAAAGAACCAGCTTACTTAATGTTAGGAGACCCTGGTATTCTTTATAAAATGATAATTTATCAAGGGTTAAGAATGAATGGTGTAATTCCTTTAGAAACACCTGATAAAGAAGATCGAAAAATTGCTTATAATAGAGCTATAGAACTTTTAGAAAATGGTGGTAATTTATTAATTTATCCAGAGGGAGCTTGGAATGTAACACCTAATTTAGTTGTTATGAAATTATTTAATGGAACAGTAAGAATGGCTAAAGAAACTAATAGTGAGATTATACCTATTGCCATAGAACAGTATAATCAAACATTTTATTTTAATATAGGGGAAAATTATACAATAGATAAAGATACTTTAAAATCTGTTGAAGAATTAAGAGATGATTTAAGGGAAAAACTTGCTACCTTAAAATGGGAAATAATGGAAAGAGAACCATTTTTAAAGCAAGAAGAAATTACAGAAAATTATTTGCAAGAATTTCAGGAAAAAATAGTAAATCGTTGTAACTATGGTTATGGTTTTTCCTTACAAGATGCAATTAATGAAAGTTTTCATGATAAATCAGTTGTTGATAGTGAAGAAGTTTATGCTTTTTTAAATACATTAGAAATCGGAAAACATAATGCTTTCTTGATGAAAGAACAGATTGAATTACAAAGAAAAAAGAAATAAGAGGTTGATAAGGTATGGAAACAGTAATTTTACCAATCATTGCAATTCTTATAAATACAACATTAATTATCCTTTTCTTTTCTAAGAAACATGTGATAAATAAAGAAACTAAATTGTATTCAATTATGTTAATTTTAAATGTTGTTTTTGTATTAATTGGCTTATTAACATTTGCTGTAGCAAAAATTACAAATAATTTATATTATGTTGGGATATTGCAAAAAATATATATGTTATTATTAATGATTCTAAATTATTTTTCTTTAAAATATTGTTTTACGATTGCCAGACCAACAATAAAAAATATTAATTTTATAAAAATAAGTATTTCAATTATAACTTTTATATCAATAATTTTATTACTCATTTTGCCTCTTAATGTTATTTTTGAGGGTAATTTATTAGATGGTAATGGCCCGTCATATAATGTGGCTGTAATTTATTCTTTATTTACTTTTTTATTGATAGTTATTTTAACTATTTATTTAGAGTTTAAAAATAAAAATACGATTTTTAAAATTGTTCCATTTTTAATATTAATTATTTTATATGTAGTGGCTTTTATCTTAAGAACATATTATAAAGAATTAATTTTTGAGGGATTCTTTTATGCTTATATATTATTTATTATGTATAATACAATTGAAAATCCTGATATAAAAATGGTTAGGCAATTAGAAATAGCAAATATCGAAGTAGAAAAAGCTAGTCGAGCAAAAAGTGAATTTTTATCAAGTATGTCTCATGAAATAAGAACACCACTTAATGCTATTGTAGGATTTAGTAGTTTGATTAAAGAAGCTGATACTTTAGAGGAAGCTAAAGAAAATGCTAAAGATATTGTTTCTTCATCAGAAAAATTATTAACAATGATTAGTAATGTTTTAGATATAGCAAGAATAGATACTAATAAAAGTGAACTTAAAAATGTTAATTATAATTTTAATCAAGAATTAAATAAAGTGATTTATTTATTTGTTTCTAAAGCTGAAGAAAAAGGAATATTATTACATGATGAAATTGAAGAGTTACCTAAAACTTTAAATGGTGATATAGAAAGCATTAAAAGAATAGTAGCTAATTTATTAGATAATGCTATTAAATATACGGAAAAAGGAAGTATTAATTTAATAGTTAAAAAGAAAATAGAAAAAGATAATTGTAAAATTACGATTACTGTTTCTGATACAGGAGTAGGAATGTCTAAAAAAGTTTTAAATAATATTTTTGAAGAATTTAATAGAGAAGAAAAATATAAGGATACATCAACATCTGGTATGGGATTAGGATTATCTATTTCTAAAAAATTATTAGATATGATGGGTGGAAAAATAGAATGTGAGTCAAACATTGGAGAAGGAACAACATTTACTATCTATTTAACTCAAAAGATTGTTGAGGAGTAAGTATGAAGATATTAGTAGTAGATGATAGTGTAATTAATTTAAAAGTAGCTACTAAAATATTGGAAAAAGAAGGATATGAAGTAGATAATGCTTTAAGTGGTTTTGAATGTTTAAAAATGGTTAAAGAAAAAAATTATGATTTAATTTTTATGGATATTATGATGCCAGAAATGGACGGAGTAGAAACATTTAAAAAATTAAAACAAATTGATGGTTTTAAAACGCCAGTTATTACTTTAACAGCAGATGTTGAATTAGATAGTGAAGAAAAGTATTTAAACTTAGGATTTACAGCTTATTTAGAAAAGCCAATAAATATAGAGAAGTTAAGAGAAATTATTAGTAATATAAAAAATTAAAGAAAGCTATCATTAAAATTAAATAATTTAATTTCTTGATAGTTTTTTTTATTACTTTATTTTTTTAATTTATAAAAGTGGTTTAAAATAATAATTTAAATGTTGACACATGGGGGGGTAAGAGCTATAATTATCTTATAGAATAAGGTGATTAGATGAATTTAGAAAGCTTTGAAAAACCAAAAAATAAAATAAAAATAATTAGTTTAGTAGTAATAGTATTACTAGTAATAACAATAGGAATAAGTTATGCACTTTGGGTAATAACAAGAGAACAAAAGATTGA
>CANRMU010000093.1 GCA_947631895.1 uncultured Bacilli bacterium
TTAATTTTGAAAGTGAATTTTTAGATTATATTTTAAGTAGAGGATATGAATATTATCTTAATGATACTGTAAGCAATATTAAAATTGATGAAGATAATACAATAAGTGCTACGGTAATTGGAAATAAAAACTATGAAGTAAAATTAGAAATTGAAAATGATATATTTATTGATGGCGATTGTAGTTGCCCTTATTATAAATCTAATGGTTATTGTAAACATATGGCAGCTGTTTTATATTATTTAAATGAACATAATGTTTTGAAATCTAATAATGATTATGATTTACAAAACATTGTAAATAAAGTACCAGAAAAAGATCTAAGAAAATTTATATATATTAATTTATTATATGATAATAATTTATTAAATAGATTTAGAATAGAATTTAGTAATTGGTTTCCTAAATTATCTAAAAAAAATTATCAAAATAAAATACAAAATGCCATTAAAAATTGTTACAATCGCCAAGGTTATATTACTTATGATAATACATCAAGTTATACACACGCTATGTATGAATTTATTCGTGAAGCAGAAAAATTGGTAGATGATAAAGATTATGAAACGTCATTTACAATTTGTACTATTTTGCTAGATTCCATTCCTGATACAAGTATTGATGATTCTGATGGTTCAACTGGTGAGGTTGCTGAAAGTGTTATTGAAATAATCTTTAATATTATGGAAAAATTAGATTATGATAATGCCACTTTAAAAAATATACTAGACTATATTATTGATGAAGCAAAAACTGAATATTTATATAATTATGGAATTGATTTAAAACCAATATTAGAATGGTTTATTGATAATGAATTATATTTAGATGAAATTAAAACTTCTCTCTTAGTCGTGCTCGATAATTCTAAAGATAAAAATTATTTCTATAAAAGAGAATATTATGTAGAATATTTAATAAATATTGCTGAATTACAAGGTAATAAAAATGAAAAAATAAAAATTTTAGAAAAGTATTCATATGATTCTAATGTTTTTTTAAGCTATATTGATGAATTAGTTAAAAATAATAATTCTAATCTTGCTATAAAACTTTTAAAAGAAAGATTAGATGATAAAAATTATAATAGTCGAACTTTTGCCAATACTTTAGCAGATATCTATTTAAAAAATAAAATGATGGATGAATATACTGATATGTTATATAAAATATTTTATAAATATGATAAATATAGTTTAGATGTTTATCGTAAGATAAAACAACTTTATTCCACTAAAGATTGGAATTTAGAAAAAAATAAAATAATTGAAAATATAAAAAAAGATAAAGATAATTATAATACTAGTTATTTAAATAAAATATATATTGAAGAAAAAATGTATGATGAATTATATTTAAATGTTTGTAATTATAATATGAATTATCTAAAAGAATATGAAAAATATTTACTACCTAAATATCAAAAAGAAATATTAGATATTTATAAAAAGTCTTGTTTAAATGATGCTAAGCTTGCCAATAATAGAAAAAGATATCGAGAAGTTGCCAGTGAAGTAAATTATATAATGCGTATAGATAATTCTAATGAGATAGTAAAAGAAATATTAAAAGAAATTGATGAGGAATATTTTCAAAATCGTCCAGCTATGTTAGATGAATTTGAAAATACAATTAAAAATCTATATGAATATTTGCAGAAAAAAATTAGTTAGAGAGGGTAAAATAATATGAATGATTATAAATTATATGAAGAAAATTTAAAAAAGAATAATAAGCGAAATGAAAAATTTTTAGAAATGTTTGAAAGTTGGTTAAATGAAAAAAATTTAACTGAAAAGACCATTAGAAATCATATTGCTAATATTAATTTATACATTAATGACTACTTAAGCTATTATGAAGTAACTAAAATGGAAGATGGAGTTTTTATGGCATATGACTTTTTGGATGATTGGTTTATTAGAAAATGTTTATGGTCATCTGAATCTTCAATTAAAGAAATGGCAGCCAGTATTAAAAAGTTTTATCAGTGTATGAGTGAGTTTAATATTATAAAAACTGAAGATTATAAGCTTTTGTGTCAAGAAATTAAAGATAATATTAATAACTTCATCGCGTCTTTAAGAGAATATGAACAAGAAGATGAAGATTGGTTTTAGAAAGGTGAAAAAAATGAATAAAGTATTAAAATTTAGAGTAGAAGTTGAAGGATTAGAAAACAAAATTTGGCGAGTTATAGAAATAATGGATAGAATGACCGTTGCCGATTTAGCTTATACAATACTAGCAACATTTAATTCTCTAGCTTATCATTTATATGAAATATACTATAAAGAAGATAAGTATAATTGTTGGATATATCCTAAAAATCATCCAGATTATAAAATATTAAAAAATGCTGTTACAACTAAATTAAGCATTCTTTCTTTAAAAGAAAATGATACCATGAAAATGGATTATGATTTTGGTTCCCCAACAACATTTAATATTACCTTTTTAGGACAAGAAGAATTAAAAAAATATAAAGATGCCCAAAAATATCCGTATATAGCTGAAGGTGAAGGATTAGGAATGTTAGATGATATGTCTTGTTATGAACTAAAAGAAGTAGTTTTAGAAACCGACAACTTAGGATATTCTAATAGTTATTTTACTCCGGGATACGAAACTAATAAAAAATATGATTATCGAAAATATAATATAAAAACTGATAATAAAAATTTAAAAGGTTTAATTCTTTTAATTAAGAATGGGTATGAAGTAAAGGAATAATTATGAAAATTAAATTAGATGATGTAATAGAAGCTTTAGAATTTGTTAATATGGGAATGGATACAGAAGCTTATTTAAATCCAAAAACTTATGAAATCGTTTATATTGATGAATTTAGTAATATTAGCGAAGAAGAAAAAGAAGAAGTATATGATGAATATCTTTGCTTACCTACTAAATATGATATAGATGAATATAATATGATAGAAGAATTTATTGAAACCATCGAAGATGAAATAATTTATAATCAATTATATATTTCAATTAATGGTAAAGGAGCTTTTAGAAGATTTAAAGATACTTGTATTAATTTTGATATTATTGATGATTGGTATAAATTTAGAGATGAAAAATATAAGGAACTTGCTATAGAATGGTGTAAAGAAAATAATATTGAATATGTTTAGAGTGATAAAGTGAATAATGTTGTATATTTAAAATTAAATGAAAATAATTTTTATGAGCATATAATGATGATGCTTTTGTAGTGGCTTATATAATGAAATATAAGCTTGTTTCATTTGGTAAAGGAGAAGTAAAAATTGGCTTTCCAGATGATCTATTAAGTGAAGTTATTAGTTTTTTAAAAAAGAAAATAATATCTTATGTAGTAAGTGATAATCCAAAGTTAAGTTGTGATTTTGGAAAATATAATCAATATTTAAGATTTTTAAAAAAAGATATTCCAATTGATAGAACTTATAATCCATATCTTAAAAAATATAGTGGTACATTTTCAATAATTTTTGAAGATGAAAAAGAAATAGAAGAATTTGAAATTGGTAAAAATATTAATGAATCTGCTGAATTAGTTAGCAAAGTTTTTAGCAATGATGTTAATTCTATTGTTAAGTTAAATAGTGGTGTTAAGTTTAAAATTATTGATAAGAATGTTGAATATAAATAATAATTTATAAAACTAAGTTTAGCATAAAATTTGTAGTAATTATTTGGGATATTTATTATGTAAACTTTTAAATTTCAAACTTTAATTAACTTGTTTTTCATATGTAAAATTTATATAATATTTTATATGATAAAAGAGTAGAAAAGTTATTAATTTAAGTTGGAAGTAGGAGTTTGTATGGGCTTTTTTAAAACTAAAAATAATTGCAAATACCAAAT
>CANRMU010000094.1 GCA_947631895.1 uncultured Bacilli bacterium
ACAAAGTGTAAAGTAAATTTCTATTTTAATTTGCACATTTTTAACATTTTCTTATTACTTTAATTTTTTAATTTATAATATTTTTTTGCAATAGTAATGATTGTGTGTGGACATTTTGGCGATGGGGGGGGGGTATTAAGCTTTGCAAATTGGTTTCCTATTCGTACTTTTCATTTAGCTATTTTTGCTTTTGCATCAGGGTATTTTTTTGTAAAACATATTAATGATAAACCTTATAAATTAATTGGATATAAATTTAAAAAATTAATTATTCCTTTATATTGTTGGAATATTTTTTATGTAATACTAATTAATATTTTTAAGCATTTTGGCTTAAAATATGGTGTTGGGTTATCATTCGAATCTTTTTTTATTCATCCTTTATATTTTGGAGAAGGTAATATTTTTAATTTGGGTTCATGGTTTTTAGTGCCTTTATTTATGGTGCAAAGTTTTACAGCTCTTTTTATACCGTTATTAAAAAAATATAAGAAGTCAGCAATTTTTATGTTTATTATATATTTAATTTTAGGCATGATTGGAGTTCAAATTGCAATTTTTGGTCATAATAAACATTATTGGTTAATTTTAACTAGATTTTTATACTTTTTACCATTTTTTGGCTTAGGATACATTTATAATTTATATCTAGAAAAAAAAGATACTATAAATAATACTATTTATTTTAGTATAATAATGTTAATTAAATTAGTAATTATATATATAGAAGGAAAACTTGTTATTTATCAAGTTGTTGGTAGTGTAGGTTTTGAAAATTTTTATATGCCTTTTATTAATGGTTTTTTAGGAATTGCTTTTTGGTTTAGAATTGCTAAAATTTTAGAACCGGTATTAAAAGATAGTAAAGTAGTTAATAAAATTTCTAAAAATAGTTTTGCTATTATGATGCATCATTTATTTGGAAGTTTTTTATTTAATTGTTTTATTGCTTTTTTAGCTAGTAATTTCAATTTTATTAGTGGTTTTAATTTTAATAAATTTAAATCTAATATTTTTTATATTTATCAACCTAAAAATTTAGTTCAATTTAATTTTGTTTATGTAATTATAGCTATTGGGTTTTCTTTATTGTTTAATGATATGATAAAAAAAATTTGGAATTTTTTAGAAAAAAATATAAAAAAATTAAGTTAAAAAAAAATTAAATGTGATTATATTTGTATTTATATTTATTTAATATTATATTACAGTATTTATTATTAGTAGTTTATAAGGAGGATTAATGAAAGTTTTAGTTACTGGGGTTACTGGACAATTAGGATACGATGTTTATAAAGAATGTAAAAAAAGAGGTTATGAAGTTGTTGGTTGTGGAAGAAAAGATGAGTATAATTTAGAAACTTATCAAAAACTTGATTTATTAAATATTACATCTTTAGAAGAAAAAGTAAAAGAAATAAATCCTGATGTTATTATTCATTGTGCAGCTTGGACTAAAGTTGATGCTGCTGAAAAAGAAGAAAATAAAAGTGAAGTTTTTAGAAGTAATTATAGTAGTACTAAAAATTTAGCTAAAATTTGTCATGATATTGATGCTAAAATGATTTATCTTAGTACTGATTATGTTTTTGATGGTTTAGGAAACAAGCCTTGGTCTAGTGATAGCAAGATTATTTCACCTTTAAATTATTATGGACTAAGTAAAAGTGCTGGAGAAGATGTTGTAAGACAATATTTAGATAAATATTATATTGTTCGTATATCTTGGGTCTTTGGTTTAAATGGTAAAAACTTTTTAAAGACAATGTTAAATGCTAGTAAAAATCATGATGAAGTAAAAGTTGTTAATGACCAAATTGGAAGACCTACTTATACAAAAGATTTAGCCCGTCTTTTGCTTGATATGTCCGAAAAGGAAGAATACGGAATATATCATGCTACTAATGAAGGAGAATATATTTCTTGGTATGATTTAACTAAATATTTATATCAAGAAGCTGGAATAAACATTAAAGTCACGCCAGTTACTACTGAAGAGTATGGAACCACTTTAGCTAAAAGGCCTAAAAATAGTCGTTTAGATACAAGTAAATTACAAGAAAAAGGTTTTGAACCTTTACCTAATTGGCAAGATGCCGTTAAAAGATATTTAAAAGAATTAAATATAGAAAAAGAAAAGGAAAGTGATAAAATGAGTCAAATTAGTGTTAGTAAATGTCCAATTGAAGGATTATATGAAATAATGCCTACTGTTCATGGTGATGATAGAGGATATTTTATGGAAACTTATAATGCAAAAGATTTAGCAAGTTTTGGATTGAATATGAATTTTGTGCAAGATAATCAAAGTTGTTCTAAAAAAGGCGTTTTAAGAGGATTACATTTTCAAAAAGAATATCCGCAAGGAAAACTTGTAAGAGTAATAAATGGTAAAGTCTTTGATGTTGCTGTAGATTTAAGAGAAAATAGTAATACTTATGGTAAATGGTATGGAGTTATATTATCTGCTGAAAATAAAAAACAATTTTATATTCCTGAGGGTTTTGCCTATGGTTTTCTAGTTTTAAGTGATACTGCTGAATTTTGCTATAAATGTACAGATTTTTATCATCCTGGTGATGAAAGTGGTCTTGCTTGGAATGATCCAAATATTAATATAGCTTGGCCAGAAGTTGTTGGTAATTATCCTGGAAGTGCTATAGCTAGTAATTATACTTTAGAAGATGGAACACCACTATCATTAAGTGAAAAAGACCAAAAATGGTTGACATTAGAAAGAACATTCAAATTTAAACGTTAGGAGCTACATGATATGAAAAATATTGCCGTTATATTTGCTGGTGGCGCAGGAAAAAGAATGGGATGTGAAATACCTAAACAATTTCTAAAAATCCAAGGAAAAGAAATTATAATTCATACCTTAGAATTATTTGAAATTAATGAGAATATTGATGAAATATATGTTGCTTGTATTTTAGAGGGAGTAGAATTATTAAAACAATTAGTCACTAAATATAATATTTCAAAAGTAAAAAAAGTTTTCCCAGGTGGAAAAAGTGGACAAGATTCTATTTTCCTATCTCTTAGTGAAATAAAAAAAGAAAATGAAAATGCCATTGTTTTAATACATGATGGAGTAAGACCATTAGTAAGCGATGAAACTATTAATAAATGCATTAATGATGTTAAATATTTTGGAAGTGCCATTACAGTAATTCCTTGTTTTGAAACTCCTATTATGAGTTTAGATGATATGACTGTAGAAAAAATGCCTCTTAGAAATTTAATGTATACTGCCCAAGCTCCTCAATGTTTTTATTTAAATGATATATATAATATGCATTTGAAAGAAAGAAGAATTAATCCTAATTATGAAGGAATATCTGATTCATGTGGATTAATGTTTAAAAATGGTATTAAATGTCATATTGTTCATGGTAATAATGGTAATATTAAAGTTACTACTCCTGAAGATTATTGTACTTTATTAGGGAATTATAATGCAGATGACTATAAACAATTTATGAAATTAGAAAGAAAATTTAAATAGTAGAGTAATACTATTTTTTTAATAAAAATGAAGTGGTTTAAAATCATAAAAAATACGACTTAATCCGACAAGTTTCTTAAATGTCTTGGTTTATAATAGCAAACTTAAGAAAGACGAAAAAACATTTTAAACTTGTTTAAGTATAATAATTGGTAAATTTCTTTCTTAATATGGGGGATTGTAGATGACAAAATTTTTTAAACCATTGTATAACGATATTGTATTCAATTATATTTTTAGTAAAGAAG
>CANRMU010000095.1 GCA_947631895.1 uncultured Bacilli bacterium
CTTTCTACTAATATATTACCTATAAGGGTATCGATTTCCTTTTTTTTAGGTTAAAATGAAGCAAAAAAATATGTGCAATTTTGCACACATCTTTTTTACTATTAACAATTAAAGTTATTTATCTATTTTAGATGAATTAATACAACAAAATAAATCTAAAATAAAAACTAAAATAAAAAAGAATACAATTATTTTCATATATTAATCACCTATTTAATTATATGAAATAATTATTACTCTTTTTAATTAACAGGTCTAATTATTTTAAATAAATTATAAATTAGACAACCTAAAATAGCTCCACAAAAATCAATTAGAACATCCATTGCTTGAGGACTTCTTCCTCCAACAAAAGATTGATGAAATTCATCACTTATAGCATATAATAGACAAAAAATTGATACAATAATAAATTCTTTTTTAGTAATTTTATAATATTGCTTTATTAAATTAATTGTTAATAAAGCTAAGATTAGATATATACTAAAATGACCTAATTTACGAATGAAAAATTTACACCAAGGTGTTGATAGGGAAATATGAAATATATTTTCAAATATTTTTAATATACCATTAGAAACCCCACTACTAGACTCACCATTTTGAGATGAAAAGAAAAAGATTAAAAGCAACCAGCCTATAAATAAAATCCAAGCTAATATTTTTTTTCTATTCATCAGGTGTTTCCAATACTTCATTTAATTTAGAAATAGCTTCGGTTACAGTTTCCATCTTTGGTTCCATTACATATAAGTTTTGATTAGGATAACTATAAGTTGGTAAAGTATTTCCACTACCATCAACATTCTTAGTTTCAATATGCCATGAGCGCATATCATCTAATTGCATTTTAACAAGACTAGTTATATCATCAGAAGTTAAATTTGTTTCAAAAGTTCCATCTAACGCTCCTAAAATACTATTATAATTATTAATAATTGTGCTTGAACTTGTTACTTTATCAATGATTAAGCTAATTACTTGTTCTTGATTTTCACCACGATGACGATCTCCTGTGTCATAAGCATGACGTTCTCTAGCAAAAGCAAGAGCACAAGCACCACCAACGTTATTTAAACCTGGGTAGAATGTACAGCTATGATTTGTCCAACAATTAAAGGAATAATCTACATCAGAATTAATACTTAAACCTCCAATAGCGTCAACTAAATTAACAACAGCATTAAAGTTAACTCTTAAATAATAAGGTATTTTAATTTCTAATAAATCTTCAATTGTGGCCATGGAAAGTTCTATTCCACCTATTGTACCTGAATGAGTTAATTTATCTTTTAATCCTTCAGTTCCATGAAGTTGAACATAATAATCTCTTGGAATATGTATCATTAAAATATTTCTAGTATTAGGATTAATTGCTAAAATAATATTTACATCGCTTAAACTTCTAGAAGGTAAATAATTACTTCTAGTATCTATTCCACTTAAATATAAGACAAATGGATCTTTTGTAACATCAATACCTGTATCTGTAACCCTTTTTTCAGTAGTTATTGTAACCGTATCTAAAACTTTAACTTTTTCTTCATATTCATCATCAACTTCTATTTTAGCATCATAATTACCTGAATTAACTATAGCAATTAATTCTGTATCTTCTTTTACTTCATCCATTAAACTTACAATATCATCAACGTATTCAATATTAACACTTACTTTACGTTTAATTGCTCCTTCATATTCTGTTAAATCTTCTAAATCTTTAAATGTTTTTACTGTATGATCTTTAATATCTTCTAATTTTTCATAAGAAGAATTAGCATTAACTAAAATATTATAAACATTAGTTTCAAAATGAGCTCCTAAATTGCTTCTTAAAAATGATATCGTGTCATTAATTTGATAAACAGCATATCCTTCAATAAACATGAATAAAACAGCAAAGATATCAAGAACAATTAAAACAACTTTTTTAGTATGCTTTTTAAAAACAATTAAACCATGAATACATCCTAAAATAATTAAAACAATTACTACGGAGATAAAATATTTAAATGGTAAAATATTAGCATCAAAAATAAAATATCCTAATACAAGCATTAGGATAATTGATAATCCCCATATAGCTTTGCTAGCAACAACATATTTCAAACTTTTTTTCTTTTTTCTTTTTTTATTTTGCATTTTACAACCTCTTTTCTAGAAGATTATATCATGAATTAATAAGAAAGTAAAACTCCGACCAAATTCAAAATTATTCTACATTTTTAATGTTGTAATTGGTACAACGTAAATGCCATCTTCTCTTTGATATGCAATTTTTCCAGCAGTTAAAATCATTAAAAATGATGGTTTTTTCATTTTATCTGTATCAATAACTTTTTCTAATTTCAATAAATTTTTAGCAGCTTCTTCAATAGATTCATCGGAACCAATTTTTATTTCAACCGCTCCCCAATTTCCATTTTTTAGATGAATAATTGCATCACATTCTAAACCAGATTTATCTCGATAAAAAAATACATCACCATTTATACAATCAGCATAAATTTTTAAATCTCTTAAACATAAAGCTTCAAATATAAGTCCAAACGTGTTAAAATCCATTAATAAATCTTTGTCACTTTCTCCTAAAGCTGCTACAGCTAATGATGGATCAACAAAGCATCTTTTATTTGTCGTACGAATATCAGTTTTACTTCGTAACTTTGGTTTCCATGCCATTACATCATCTATTATGTATAGTTTAGATAAAGCATTTAAGTAATCAGCAATTGTTTTTTCAGAAATTTCAGCATCATTATATAATGTATCTTCCTTAATTGTAGTTAAATTAGCTGTAGTACAAATATTTCTTGCAAGACTTTTTAATATTATTCTTAATCTTGTAGGATTTCTAGTAATTTCGTCAACTGTATTAATATCATTAGATATTACTGATTCTAAATAATCACTTGCTATTATTAATGCTCCTTCATTATCTGCAGTTAAAGAATCCGGCCAACCACCTCTTGCACATAAAAAAGCAATATCTTCTAATTCTTTATCAGAATAACCATTTATTTTTTTTTGATTAAATAAATCTTCTAATGATACTTCACCTGTAGAATCATTTGATTCATAAAGACTCATTGTTCTCATAAATAATTTAATTATTCTTCCCGTACCAGTATGTTTTGGTTGTTCTTTTCTAGGAGTTGCAGAACCTGTAAGTATATATTGATTTTTTAAACCAGTATTATCTATATCATAACGAATTGCATCCCAAAGCATTGGAGCGTCTTGCCACTCATCGATTAACCGTGGTTTTTCGCCAGTTAACAATAAGTCTGGACGAGTTTGGGCTATTTCCAAATTATTTTTTCTTGTTGATGGATTTTGTAGTTCTAAATAACTTTTAGCAATTTGCTTAGCAGTAGTTGACTTTCCACACCATTTTGGACCTGTTATTAATATAGCTCCATATAATTTTAAACGTTTAGTTAAAACACTATCCATTATTCTTGGCATATACTTTTTCACTTATATCATCCTCTCATTAAATAAAATATACCATATTTTTTAAATAAAGTATAGCTTTACTTCCGAGTTTGGCACGTTTTTACTTCCGAGTTTGGCATGTTTTTACTTCCGAGTTTGGCATGTTTTTACTTCCGAGTTTGGCAAAAGTTAAATAAGAGGCTGCTGAATAATTTAATTATTGTAGAGTTTTTTGAAGTTTTAATACTTCTTGTTCAGTTAAACCTGTAGCATCAGTTATATATTTAATATCAGCTTTCATTTTTAAAAGGTTTTT
>CANRMU010000096.1 GCA_947631895.1 uncultured Bacilli bacterium
AAAATGGGTGGTTCGCCAAGCTTTTGATGGATCTTCTGATGGAAATTGGAAAGGTGTAAAGTCAAAAACTTCTTTATAGCCTGGAATTACAACTATTCCTCCTGGATGTTGACCAGTTGTTCTTTTAACACCAGTACATCCTTTAGCAAGACGTTCTACTTCAACGTTTCTCATCATAATATTTTTGGATTCACAATAACCTCTAACATAACCAAAAGCGGTTTTTTCGGCAACTGTACCAATTGTTCCAGCCCGATAAACATTATCAACACCAAATAATACTTTGGTATATTCATGGGCACTTGCTTGATTTAAATCCGAAAAGTTTAAATCAATATCTGGAACTTTATCAGCATTAAAACCTAAGAAAGTTTGAAATGGTATATCATGGCCTTCTTTATCCATTCTAGTCTGACATTTTGGACATTTTTTATCAGGCAAATCATAACCGCATTTATAATTGTTTCCAAGTGATTCGCCATTTTCATCTTCAAATTCACTATGTTGACATTTTGGACAACGATAATGAGGAGACAAGGCATTAACTTCCGTTATTCCCATTAAGTTAGCGACAAAAGATGAACCTACACTACCTCTTGAACCAACTAAAAATCCTTCATCATTAGAGTGTTTTACGAGCTTTTGGGCAATTAAATAGATAACATCAAAATTAGCTCCGATAATTGCGGTCATGGTCTTTTTAGCTTTTTGGTGTAACTCTTCATCAGATGATTCATTATCATCTTTCTTTAAAGCCAGATAAATTTCATTTTCAACACTATCAGGACCTTTAATTACTACTTCATGCATTCTTTTATAGATAGCATCTTCATCATCACCAGCGTTTTTCTTAACCGCATCAATAAATCCTGCCCCATATAATTCTAGAGCAATCCTCTCTTCTAAGTGATGAGGTAAGGGGTCGCCATACCAAGACTTAGCTTTATCATAAACCATTTTAGTAACCGTCATTTGCGAATCTGGGATAACTGGGGCAAAAGGAATACCATGAGTATCAGGAATAACTTCAATTTCATCACACATATTAGCAATCAAATTAGAATTAGTAACAACAATTTCATAAGCAAGTTCTTCTCCTAAAAAGGCAAATTCTTCTAACATTTCTTTAGTTGTTCTTAAATACATGTTAGGAACTTCAATTCCTCTTCGATTTAAGGGATGAAGTTTACCATTGAATTTTTGATTAACAATAATCTCCCGATAAATATTGTCCTCTTTCTTTAAATTATGAACATCACCTGTTGCTACAACTGGTTTTCCAGCTTCTTTAGCAACTCTGATAATTCTTTTTAAAAACTCTTGGGCTTCATGTAAGGTTACAAATTTTCGTTCATTACCAATTAAATGGGCAAAAACTGATGGTGGTTGAACTTCAATATAATCATAAAAACTCATCATATTAACTAATTCTTCATCTTCTTTACCCATTGAAGATTCAAAAATCTCCCCATTAATACATCCGGAACCAATTAAAAGTCCTTTTCTAAGTTCCGTAATATCTTTTCTTGGAATTTTAGGTTGTTCATTTTTATATAAATATTTAGTGTTAGCAATAGAAACAATCTTAAATAAATTTTTTAAGCCTTCTTTGTTTTTAGCAATTAAAACCGCATGAAAAGGATAACTAAATCTTACTAAATCTTCAACATTAACTAAACTTAATAATTCATCAGTTGTATAGGTATTTTGGTCATTTAAATTTTTAGCCATTTTATAAAAAGCTAGGGCTGTACCTTCCGCATCATAATCAGCTCGATGGTGTTTATCTTCATCCCAAGGCACATCTAATCTTTTAGTTAAAGTTTGTAATTTATGATTAGGCCATTGAGGATATAAAATTCTAGCTATACTCATGGTATCAATAACGGTTTTATTAAATTCCCCAAAATCATACTTTTTACAAGCGGCACTCATGAAAGAAATATCAAACTTAGCATTATGAGCAACCATTGGATAGTCCCCTGCCCAATCTAAAAATCTTTTAACTACTTCACACTCTTTTGCACAACCTTTAACCATTTCATCAGTAATAAAAGTTAAATCAGTAATTTTTTTAGGAATTGGTCTTTCAGGGTCAATTAATTCATCAAATCTTTCTAAGATTTTACCATTACATATTTTAACAGCTCCAATTTCTATTAAAGTATCACTACCAGCATAAAAACCAGTTGTTTCAGTATCAAATACCACAAAAGTATCTTCTAATAAATTATATGTTTGATTATTAAAGACAATATCAACATCATCATTAACAATATTCATTTCAGCTCCATATAAAACTTTAAAATGTTCACTTTCATCTTTACCTTTATTCATATCTCTTACGGTATGAAATATTTCGGGAAAAGATTGAACACAATTATGGTCAGTTATGGCAAGAGCCTTCCATCCCATATTCGCAGCATATTTAACTACGTTATTAGCATCTTTCTCTTCGTAAGGTGTTACCCCATCCATCGCACTCATCATCGTATGTAAATGTAGTTCTACTCTAGGTGTTTCTTCTTCATCTATAACCGGATTATCTTTAGAATCAATTTTTTCTACCGAACGAGCTTTTAAAACATAATCTCTCGCAAAAGTATCATATTCAATATTTCCTAAAAACCTATACCATTTATTTTCTTTAATTTCTTTTTTAACTAATTGATATTCATTTTTATCTTTAATAAAAATCTTAGCAATCATTGAATTACTCTTATCACTAATCTTTACAGTAATAATATTAATATTATCTCTTTCTAAATAATCTATACCAAAAACATAAGCTTCAAAAGCTACATTTTTAGTCTCACCAACAACATTATTAATAATTGATATTTCTTCTTTAATTTCTTTACCCAATAATAAATTACCCTCTATTTTTTCTTCTTTTACTTCATAATTAGTATTTTTCTTAGCTTCTAAAATTTCATTTTTAACATTATTTAATATTTCTTGATTTAAAAAAGTTGTTATTTCAAATTCCTTATAACCAAATAATAATAATTCTTTTTGCAAATTTTTACTTTCTTTTTTAATTTCTTGTTCTTCCAAATTACTTCCCACTTCAAAAGTTATAACATCATCATCTATTTTTATATCTTCATTTATCCCACTAAGTGATGGTTTACGAATCTTCAAATCTTTTAAATAATCTTTAACAAATGTTATAACATCTTCATTTCTTATTTCATCATAATTAAAATGCATACTAAAACTTACTTCTTCATTATTAACTTTTTTAATTTTTTTAAATAATTCATGTAAAGTTTGATATGAATAAGGATAAGGATTATTAATTGTTATTTCAATTTTATTTTCCTTTTTAATAACTTTAACTTTAAGAATATTACTATCTTTAAAAGGTTCTAAATCATTTATTTTAATAACATTTAAAAAGTTTAATAAATCACTAGGCATACTACCATCTCCTTTAATACTATAACATAAAAAAGTTCAATTTACTAGATACATAAATAAAGGATTTATCGATGTTTCTTGAACTTTTTTAATAAGTTCAGTAACTAGTTTAAAAATATATCTTTTACTTTGAAAATTAAGGATTTTTACCATTTGTCGGGTATTTTCTTGAATTTTACCCTACGTTTTGTTAAAATGATAAAGAGGTGAAAAACAAATGATTTATTCATACAAAGAACTTTTAGAAAAATATGGTACTAGATACAATATTAAAAAAGCAATTGATAATAAAG
>CANRMU010000097.1 GCA_947631895.1 uncultured Bacilli bacterium
TAAAAAAAATAGATAGACTGCGTATAATTATCATTCTATCCATCATTTTATCTGTTTTTTTATTTATTAACCTTTTTATTCGGAGTTACTGTAATGAGTTTTCAAAATTTGACATTATAAATATACTATAGTATAATGAAGTCACTTCCGTAAGAAAAAAGGATGGGAAAAAAATGAAAAAATTACCGTCGATAAAGGCTATACTTTTAGCCATTGTCGTCATTAGCTGTATCCAATTTGCAGCCAATAGAATTACAGATATTACTGTATTACAGCCTACAGCAGCATTTACAACTTTAGGAAATACTTTACTTGAATCAATTGTAGTAAAGACCAACCTAGAAAAAGATAATGTTGATGTCTTAGCTGTTAATGACTTAAGTTCATTAAAACAAGAAATTGAAATTGTTAAGCTTGCAACTTCTACACCTGTTGTAGTTTATGATGGTTTAACCAAAGATGAACTAATTGCTAAGTTAAATCGAAATTTAACAAGCGATTTAACCGGTTACGGAGAATCATTTGCAAATTATGCTATTGCTTATGGAGTAGATCCATATTTAGCATTAGCAATTACACTTCATGAAACAGGATGTACTTGGAATTGTAGCACATTAGTAAAAGAATGTAATAATGTTGGGGGTATGAAAGGAAGCGGTTGTGGTGCATACGGAAGATTTGATTCCTTAGATGCAGGAATTGAAGCCATGATTAGCAACTTATCTAGAAATTATGTATCAAAAGGATTAACGACTCCTGAAACAATTGGACCTCGTTATGCTATGAGTGATACATGGGCATCTAAGATTAATAGTTATATGGAACAAATTAGAAATAGTTAATTTGATACTGTAAGTGTTATAGGGGGGTACACTTACAGTTTTTTAGTTAAATATCATTTTTAAATTTTTAAATACTTCATAAAATAACATAGGTGATTACATGAAAAGAATAAGTTTAAAAAATTATGATATAAGTATGGGAGAATTAATTGATTTATCTAATCCATTAGATTATATGGAAAAACATGATGCTAGAGCTGTAAGTATTCCCTATCAAAAACTAATGATGAATTATGATAAATATTTAAAGAAAAATCAGTCATATTATTTAATTTGTACAAAAGGCATGCATAGTAGTAAAGCGGTTATGATGTTAGAATATTTAGGATATGATGTAACACAAGTATTGTATTAACATTGATTTCGTTAATTGCATTTTCCTTAAAAATTAAGAAAATAAAGTAAATAAAGTCCGATTAAATAAACACTTTTCATAGGTGTTTTTTTAATTTATAATATAGTAGAAATGAGGTTATGGTATGGAATATATAATTATTGGTTTATTAATTTGTATTATAATTTTAGGAATTATTTTATTTGTTAAAATAAGTAAAAATAAAAATAGTGATATTAATATTACGGAAAAATTAGGTAATTTAGAAACTAATATGGCTAAAGAATTAGGTAATTTTAAGTATGAATTTTCTAATAATTTAAATAAAGATTTTGAAAACTTAAATGATCGAATTGAAAAAAAATTATTAATTATGAATGAAAAAGTTAATATGAGACTTGATGAAAATTTTGAGAAAACTAATAAAACTTTTACTAATGTTTTAGAAAGATTAACTAAGATAGATGAGGCTCAGAAAAAAATAGATAGTTTATCAACAGAAATTGTATCATTACAAAGTGTTTTAACTGATAAGAAAACGAGAGGTATATTTGGAGAAGTTAATTTAAATTATATTTTAAAAAGTGTATTTGGTGAGAAAAATGATAAAATTTATAATATTCAATACACATTGTCTAATGGAGCTATAGCTGATAGTATTATTCATGCTCCAGAACCTTTAGGAAGTATTTGTATTGATTCAAAGTTTCCATTAGAAAATTATGAGCGAATGACTAATAAAAGTTTAAGTAAAGAAGAAAGAGAGATGGCTACTAAATTATTTAAAATAGATGTCAAAAAACATATTGAAGCAATTAGTAGTAAATATATTATTGCTGGGGAAACTGCTAATCAAGCGATAATGTTTTTACCAGCTGAAGCTATTTTTGCAGAAATTAATGCTTATCATCCTGATCTTTTAAAAGAAGCTTATAATAAAAAAGTTTGGCTTACATCGCCAACAACTTTAATGAGTACTTTAACAACCGTTTATATGATTATTAAAAATATGGAAAGAAATAAATATGCTAAGATTATGCAAATTGAATTAAACAAACTAGCTATTGAATTTGGTCGTTATAAAGAAAGATGGGATAAACTTACTAAAAGTATTGATACAGTTAGTAAAGATGTTAAAGATATTCATAATACAACGGAAAAGATAACGAAAAGATTTGATTCAATTAATAAAGTTGAATTTGAAAAAGAAGATAAAGAATTAATTGAAAATTAAAGGATATACTAATAAAGAGGTGAAATATGAAAGCATTAATAACAGGAGCTTCTAGTGGGATGGGAAGAGATATGGCTCGTTACTTAGCATCATTAGATTGGGATTTGATTTTAGTAGCAAGAAGAAAAGATAAATTAGAAGACTTAGCTAGTGAATTAAAAGTTAATGTTAAAATAATTGCTATGGATTTATTAAAAGAAGAAAATGTTTATAAGTTATATGATAAAGTTAAAAAAGAAGATATTGATTTTTTGATTAATAATGCTGGTTTTGGTTTGTTTGGTAAATTTAGTGAAACTGATTTAAAAAGAGAATTAGAAATGATTGATTTAAATGTTAAGACTTATCATATTTTAACTAAATTATTTTTACAAGACTTTATTAAAAAAGATACGGGAATGATTTTAAACGTTTGTAGTAGTGCAGGTTTTTTAGCTGGACCTAATATGGCAACATATTATGCTACTAAAAATTATATTACTAAATTAACCTTAGCTATTCATGAAGAATTAAAACATCAAAATTCTAAAGTAGTTATAAGTGCGTTGTGTCCAGGACCAGTAGACACTGAATTTACTAAAGTTGCCCATGGTAAGTTTACTGTAAAAGAACTTAATAGCTATCATGTTGCTAAATATGCGATTGATAAATGTTTTAAACATAAAATGATTATCGTTCCAGGTTTAATGATGAAAGCAGGTTTATTTTTTAGTCGTCTTGCTCCATGGAATCTTTTATTAAAAGTTACTTATCAAATTCAATACCGTAAAACAAATGTCAAATAAATAAAAAATATGTGGATTATTTTTATTCTTGTGATATTATTATTTTAGGAGATGAAAAGTATGTTTAAAAGAAAAGAATTGGAAAAAGAAAAGGAATCTTTACAAAATCTTAAAGAACAAATGGGTATTAATAGAGAGTACAAAGAAAACAATTATGAAAATCAATTAGTTAATTTAATTAATATGTTTAGAATGAGTGAAGACTTAGCTGTAAAAGAGGATATAGCAAATCAAATAGTTGCTTTAAGAGGAGAACTTCCTTTAGATATTAAAATGGAATTAGATAGTTTAAAAAGTTCAATGAGAAAGTAGAAACTTTCTTTTTTTAGAAAATTAAAAAGAATAGCTATGCACTATTCTTACTTAATTTCATGTATTTCTTCTTTAGTTAAACCTGTAAAATTTACTATCTTATCAATTGGTTCATTTGCATCTAACATTTTCTTAGCAAT
>CANRMU010000098.1 GCA_947631895.1 uncultured Bacilli bacterium
ATTTACCTCCTTCGCCTTGCTATTATATGCTTAATTAAGATAACTTGTAAATGACAAATAATCTAATCTTTTGTCGTAAAAAAAAGAAATTAGTTTTAATTTCTTTCTTTAACCTTATATTCTTTACGCATACTCTTAATGAAATTAAGTTTTGCTCTTCTAACCATTCCCTTTTTAACGACCACTATCTTATCAATAGTAGGAGCATTTACAGGGAATATACGAGTTACACCAACGCTTCCAGATTTTTTACGTACTGAAATGGTTTCAGAAACAGATCCACCTTTTTTAGCAATTACAATTCCTTCAAAAGCTTGAATACGTTCTTTTTTACCTTCTTTTACCCAAACATCAACCCGAACAATATCACCTACTCTAATTTCAGGAATATCTTTACGGATATGTTTTTCATTAATTTTGTCAACTAAATTAGCCATTTTAACATCCTTTCTAACTTTTTATTACATGCTATCATAGTATTATTCCAGCGGATAACACATCACTTTTCTTAAAAAGCAAGTTGATTGTACCATAAATTAGCCTTTAAAACAAGAGGCCATAATCAATTTTATGTATTATTAAACAAGATATTTACAAAGAATTATCTACTCTTACCTTTTTCTTCTTCATTTATAAGATTATTTTGATAATTTAAATTAACATAATAATCTTTTAGTTGTTCTTCTAAAAATTCTAATTTTTTTAACATTTTTTTAAATTCTAATTTAGATAAATGATGAAGATATTGGTCTAATAATATTTCTTTAGTTTTTAATATTTCATTTAAAGCCATTATAGCATCACCTTCATCTGACGAATCATCCATAACTTCTAAACTAATTTTAGTTAGTCTCTTAAATACTCGGTCAAATTTAGTCTTACAAATGGTTTCTTTGATATCTTTATCTACTATTTGGATTTCTTCTATATCTAACATATTTTGACGTTTTTGAAGTTTAGGTTTCATAATAAATGGTTCTTCCATTTTAATAACACTCATAATTTTTTTCTTTTTTTCATCTTTATGAATAATATAACTCATGAAAATCACTTCTTTTCTAATAAATCATTTCTTTTCTTTTTAGTATTTTTAAGAGCTTCTTCTTCTCGCCACTTTTTGATATTTTCATGATGACCACTAAGTAAGACATCAGGAACTTTTAAATCTCTAAAAACTGGTGGTTTAGTATAGGTTGGATAATCTAGTAAATTATTCATAAATGAATCATTTAAATAAGATTCTTCCTTAATAACATCTGGTAATAATCTTACTATAGAATCAGTAATAACCATTGCTGGAAGTTCTCCCCCTGTTAAAACATAATCACCTATTGATATTTCTTCATCAGCAAAACTTCTTATTCGTTCATCAAAACCTTCATAATGACCACATATCATAATTAAATGTTTTTCATTTTTTAATTCTAAAGCTTTTTGTTCATTAAATGTTTGGCCTTGAGGGCTTAATAAAATTACTTTAGAATCATTTGTCTTAACACTATCTAAGGCATCAATAATTGGTTCACATCTTAAAACCATTCCTCTTCCTCCACCATATGGAGTATCATCTACTTGATGATTAGAAAGTTTTGAAAAATCACGAAAATTAATTAAATTAATTTTTACGGCATTTATATTTATTGCTCTTTTAATTATTGATTCTTCTAAAAAACCATTAAACATATTTGGAAATAAAGTTAAAATATCGATCTTCATAATCTTAACTCCTTTGCATGATTAACAATTATTTTTTTATTTTTAACATCAACTTCTTTAATATAATATGAAACAAATGGAATATAAAAATTTTTATCTATTTCTAAAAGATAACCAGCTTTAGTAATTAAGATATTTTTAACAACCCCTAATTCTTCATCTTCAATTATTTTAAAACCAATTAAATCTTCCATTAAATAACTATCTAAATTTAAATTTTCTCTTTTAATATAAATTTCTTTTTTAACATATTCTAATACATCATTAATATTATGTAAAGAATCAATTGTAATTAGGATTTTATTTTGATGATTTCTAACACTTGTTATAGTATGTTCTATATTATCAATCATAATTTTATTATTTACCATAAATGCTTGTTCTTTTTTTTCAAAATCACTTAAGACTTTTAATTCTCCCTTTATACCGTGAGTACCACAAATATACCCTATATATAATTTATCTTTCATAATCCACCTTACTTACTTCATACATTATAATACTTGCACTTACACCAGCATTTAATGATTCACAATTTTTATTCATTGGAATATAGATTAGTTCATTACAAAAACATTTTAAATCTTCACTCATTCCTCTTCCTTCATTACCAATAATAATTCCCACTTGTTTATTAAATTTTAGATCACTTAATTTTTTACCATTCTTTACACTTGTTCCATAAATTGTTAAAAAAGAATGTTTATTTATGAAATCTATTAAATCACTATAAATAATATTTACGTGAAAAATCATTCCTTCACTACTTCTTATAACTTTAGGATTATAAACATCAACACTATGCAAAGATAAAACGATATTTTTAAAACCAAAAGCAACAGCACTTCTAATAATTGTTCCTAAATTTCCTGGATCACTTATATCATCTAATAATAAAGCACTTTCTTTTACTTCTTCACTCTTTAATTTATTACAAACCGCACAAACATTGGATGGGGTTACTTGATTAGTTATTTTTTTCATTACTTCATAACTTACAATAGTAGCATCTTGATATTTAGTATTTTCTAAACTAATTAATTCTTTAACAACACCTTTTTTTAAAGCCTCATCTACTAAATGTTCACTTTCTACTAAAAAAGTATTAGTCTCATCGCGATACTTTTTATCTTTTAATTTAGCCCATTCTTTTACTTTGGAATTTGATAATGATGTAATCATGCTCTTAACCTCTTTCTAGCTTCTTTATAATTAGGGTAATATTTATAGACATGTGCCCAAAAACGACTACTATGATTGCCTTCATAAAAATGACATAATTCATGAATAATAACATAATCTAATAAATCTAAATCTTTTTTTAATAATTCACTATTTAAAGTAATAGTATTATTACCACGATTATTAACTCCCCATCTAGTTTTCATAGTCCTAATTTTTAAAGTAAATTTAGGTATATTATCAAAATAAGGAGTAATTCTATTTACTTCACTAGAAAAGATTCTAATACATTCATTTTTATAAAATTTATTTAACATAGCTTCATTCTTAGCATAGATAAAATCACTATCAAAACTAACAGTTTTAAAACTATCATTAAAAACGGGAATATATTTTTTACCTAAATACCAAAAGAAATTATCTTTTTCTTCTTCTAATTCTTTTCTTTCTAACATTTTAATTAAATATTTATAATTTTTATCTAAGATTTGTTTAATTTGTTTTTCACTTATTAAACGATTAGCCGTCACTAAAATAGTATGACTATCTTTAAAACTCATATAAACATTTTTATTTGGTTTTCTAACAATTAAAACATCTAATAATTTACCTTCAACTTCATATTTCATAACATTCCTCATTCGTATTTATCATATCAAATATGGAAAAAAAAGAAAATAGCAAGCAAAGAAAAAAGTGTATAAAATTT
>CANRMU010000099.1 GCA_947631895.1 uncultured Bacilli bacterium
AGTATTAATTATAAAGATGCTCAAGAAATTAAACATCTTCATCTTCATATTTGTCCTTATTATAAAGATAAAAAAGAACCAATGGAACTTAAAGATGTTTATGAACTTTTAAAATAGCTTAGGCTATTTTTTATTTGATTTGTAAAGCATCGATTTCTCTACCATAAATACCTGCATAACCATCAGGAGTATTGTCTACTTTACTTACCCAAGCAAGCCATGAACCACCTTTTAAGTGAACTCGGTAAGTAACTCCTTCTATTTGCACACCATCAATAGCATTACCTAAATTACCAGCATAGTCATTACGGTTTTCTACCCAAGGTAACCATTCATTTTTAACTTTATCATGAACGCGCATCCGATAAGTATCTAAATAAATACCACCCATAGCATTACCAAAATTACCAGCATATTCACTTGTGGCAATAGTAACATTAGGTAACCAAATTCGCTTTTTATTATCGTATGATTGATAAGTAATTTGCTTGTCTTCATTAGGTAGGTCATGGTCTAAATAGTAAGTTGGATTAATAACCGTATTGTTTGGATTTCTTACTTCAAAATGAAGATGAGCTCCATAAGCATTACCAGAATCACCCATAAAACCAATTTTCTCGCCCTTTTTTACTCTTTTTCCCTTCTTTACATAAACATCTTTTAAATGGGCATATAAAGTATAATAACCATTATCATGTTTAATCTTAACATAATTACCATAACTTCTTGTTCCTGTTGAACCTTTAGCATTAGGTATTCCCGTTTGAGTTAAAATAACTAAACCATCTGAATGGGCTATAATGGTATCTAATTGATTATATTTTTTTACAACATCAACACCATTATGATTATTACCAAAAGCATCAGTTATTTGATTTTCCGCATTTAATAATACTCTACTCATAAAAAACCTTCTTTCTAAAAATAATTTATGAATTTTTAGAAAAAATGGCTGTTTACTTGTCACAAAAAAAGAAATTTAGCATATAAAAAGAACTTATTTAGTTTCTTTAAACTTTACTTCAATAAGTCCTTTTTCTAATTCCTCTAAAGCTCTTCCTATACTCCGTTTATTCTGATACTCATTTTCATCCAATTGATAATGATTCTTTTCTAGCATTTGTTTACTTCTCATAGCTGCTACATGCACTAATTTGTATTTTGAATCAACGATATTAAGAAGTTTATCAATAGAAGGATATAACATATCAACCACTTCCTTACATTAATATCATACTAAAAATTACTACTTTAATACAATCTTTGTCTTAAAATTTTGACAGTAAATTGACAAAAAAATTATTTTTTTAATTTTATAGTATATTTTTTAATAATTAACATATACTATTATTGACATAATTAATGATTCATTAATTATGT
Source organism: uncultured Bacilli bacterium (assembly GCA_947631895.1). Lineage (GTDB taxonomy): Bacteria > Bacillota_I > Bacilli_A > RF39 > UBA660 > Ventrenecus. Next base: position 1,381 of record CANRMU010000099.1, read on the forward strand.
TATATTAAATATAGTTCGTAAAATACGGACAAAAAGAACTGGGTCTATTCCAGTTCTTTTAATTTTTCTTCCATCCATATTGGTAGTTGCTTTTTTAAAGGCGCGAAACCATGATCAATATACGATTCTTTATCCATCGCATAAGATGTATTTTTTATACTACATTTCATTTGTTTTAATTCTTCATCAATTTCTAATATAACACATGGTATTACGTCCCCTAATTGGGCATAATCGCCAACATTTTTTACAAAATGCTCACTAAGTTCAGAAATATGAATTAAACCAGTATATCCTTCATCAAAAGTTAAAAATATTCCATAATTTTCTAAACCAGTAACGGACCCGTATGCAACATCACCAATTTGATACGTTTCCATAAACTCACCGACAACATTATATCACGAAATTTTACTTTACAACAAATAAATTAACTTTTATAATGTTTAAATGAGGTGAACTTCATGAATGCATTGGAAAAAATTAAAGATTTATTAGATGACATAAGACCTTTTTTAAATATGGAAGGTGGAGATATTGAATTAATTAAATATGAAGATAATTATGTTTATATAAAATTAACAGGAGCATGTGCTAATTGTGGATATCAAGATGTAACAATTAAAGAAAATATTGAAAGTTATTTAAAAGAAGAATTACCAGAAATAAAAGGTGTTGTAAACGTTAGCTTATAACTTCATTAGCCAATCAATGGGTTCTATTGGTCCAAAACTTGCTATGATATCATAGCTTTTTTTTAAGAAATTTTCTATCTCGGGAGTTTTTTCCATTATTTTAATTAAACAATCTTCACAAACATTAAAGTTCATAACATTTTCATATAAATCAAAATAGAAACTTGGATAAATTAATCTAGCATATAACATATTTAAGGAATATAAATCTAAATGACGCATCTTTAAATAAGTTTTTAAATCAATTAAAGCATCTTCTTCATCTACTAACATTTCCCCTTTTAAAAATTCGGCAACATCTCTTACTTCTAAATCAAAAATCAAATTTAGAGGATTATCATAATTTAAATGAGTATTAGGATATTTTACTCTTTTATGACTTAAAACTAAATTTTTATTTAACGGTTTAATCGTGGCATTCACTTTATTGACATAACTAATAGCATTTTCACACAACCCAACAAAATACCCAAAAGTATTAATAACAATCTTTTTATCTTTACCTAACTCCTTAATTTGATACTCAAAATAATCAACTTTTTCGCTCCACAATAAACCCCAATCTGGTCTTTCTAAATGATGGCTTTGAGAATTAAGGGGCATTTGATCCCAAATTTTAAGCATATCTATTAAAGAGTATTCTTTATTAGGTTCAGTTAGAGTAAGTAAAACATAAGGTTCATTATTTTCTAAAATGGTTAATGATTTTGAAATAGTAGGTATTATTTGATGAACAGGATAGTTTTTACTTAAAAGTTCTTGTTGTAATCTAACAATATCTTGAAATTCCGTCATGTTTCTTCTTACTTTAGTTAAATAAAAATATTGTTCATTTATTTTAAATGAATAGTAATTTATTTCTTCTTTTAAATCTTGAACTTCAATTTTATATTCATATCTAATTTTATCTTTCATATTACAATATATGAAAAAAATCTAAGACTTTTCTTAGATTTAAGCAATTTTTTGTAAACTTGGAGCATTATTTAGTTCCATTGAATTTTGATAAGCCATATTAGCTATTTGTTCACGAGCTTGAGCATTTTTTAAATGATCAGTGGCTTGTTCTTTTAAATTATTTGCTTCATTAATTGTTTCAGTTATTTTTTTTTTATAAGCATCGACGATGCTTTTTATTTTTTCTTGATATTCACGAGTTGCAGCTTCAATTTCTTGTTGCATTTTATCAAAATCACTATCTTTTGGTTCAGGAATAATTTCTGGTCCAGGTGTTGTTGTAGACACTACTGGTTCAATTGTTGGCGCAGTAGGCTCGATAACTGGTGCTGGAGTTTCTAATGTTGGTGCAAT
>CANRMU010000100.1 GCA_947631895.1 uncultured Bacilli bacterium
AATGGTTAAAAATATTAATGCGGTTTTTTTAAATAATCCAATGTTTTTAAAAGAAAGTTTAGGAAAGAGAATTTTAAGTGGTAAAGAAGCTTTTTATAATGATGAAATAGTAAGAATAGATACTAAAGAAGAAAGAGAAAAAATCATGCAAGCTAATGGACCATTTATCATAGTTGCGTCCAGTGGAATGTTAGCAGGAGGAATGAGTGAGTATTATGCCTCAAAAATTGTTGATGATGCTAAAAATGCGATTATCTTAACGGGATATCAAGATGAAGAATCAAATGGTAGGATGCTTTTAAATTTAATGGATGAAGAAGAAAGTATTCGACAAATTACTTTAAATAATCAGGTATATCAAGTCCTCTGTCAAATTAGAAAAGTTGGTTTATCAGCGCATGCTGATAAGCAAGAAATGAAACAGTTATTTTATTCATTAAAACCAAAATCATTAATTCTTGGTCATGGTGAAGAAAAAGTTATTGATGGTTTTGCTAAAGAAATTAGTAAAGAAGAAAATATTGATGTTTATGTTCCAACTGTTGGTAAAGTTATTAATTTAACAATTAAAAATCCTCGTAAACAAATTAGTTATCAATATGAATTTATATATGGTAAATCTGATAATTTGAATAATTTTTATGAATTTATTAAAGAAAAATATGGTGATAAATTGTTTACCAAAGAAGACTTAGCGTACCTTTATTATGGAGAAAATCCTGATGAAAAAATGATTGAAGATTTTACTAAAGAATTAATAGATTCCCCATATTTTACTCAAGACCATAAAAGATATTTCATGTTTAAGATTACTGATGAATTAGATTTAATAGCTTTAGAAAATAAAGAAATAACTGCTCAAGATATTGAACAAATAATCAAAGAAAAATTTAAAGAATTTCCATATAAAAAAATTAGTTATTATTTAGATAATAAAGAAGTTATTTTAACCTTTGATTTTCCAAGAGTTATCTCCAATAAATTTGAGAAAATTGCTAAAGAAATATATGATGAATATGAAATAACAATTTTAAAAAATGATAATATAAATAATTTAGCCTGTGAACAAGCTATTAAAAGAGTTTTAGGTTTTGATAATGTTAATAAAATATCTTATTTACCATTAGAAGATAAATTTAAAGTTAAAGTATTTAAATTAGAAGAAGAAAAAATTAAATTAATAAAAGAACAAATAGGATATGATGTTGAATTAATATTAGTTACAAAAGATATAAGTAAGATAAAAGAAGCTTGTGCAAATGAAAAACTAGAACAAAATGAAGCTTTAGCTTATATTGATAATTATTTTTTAAGTAAAGAAGATCAACCATATAAAAAAAGTTTAAAAAATGGGGAAATTATTTTAACATTTATTAGTTATCCAATTGCTTGTAAATATTTAGAAGATATAAATAAATTAGAAAAATTAATAGGATGGAATATCTCTTTAAGTAATGCTACTAATATAAATATGATATTTCAAATTTTAGATGAATTATTAATTAAATATAATTTTATTAAAGAAAAGAATCCGTCATTTAAAACTAATATTGTTGAAATAAAAATTAAAAATGAAAATGAAGATATAAAAAAATTACAAGATGAGTTTAAATTAAAAACTGGTTTAGAATTAATAATTAAGAAGTGAAAGGAAGATTAAAATGAATGAAGAAATTAAAAAAATTTTTATAACAAATAGTAAACCTGTAGATAATAGTTTAAAAAGCTGTTTAGAAAATTTAAGTGAGGAAGCTTTAGATGAATTAATTATATATAATACTTTATTAGATGAACATGATAATTTTGATGGTAAAGATGATAAAGTAGATTTTTTAAGCAAAAATATTTTTAATAATTTTGAAAAAAGAATAGGTTTAGTTTCAGAAGATGAATTAAAAGAATTAGAAAAAATTGCTAATAATAAAAAAACTAAAGTTTTTTGTGAAGATTTAGTAAGTAAAGGATATCTTTATGGATATTATGATAATAAACAAATAGAATATATTTTTCCTAAAGAATTATTAGAAAAATATCATAAAATTGATATAAAAGAAATGAAAAGAAAAAATGAAAATGAAAAAGTTGAATTATTAATTAAGTTTTCACTAATGGCTAATGGGGTAGTTGAAATTAAAGCTTTAAGTAATTTTCTAAATGATAGTGGTTTAAATATCAGTGAAAAAGAGTTATATGAAATATTTGATGAGATGGAATTAAGAATTGTTGATAATAAATATTATACTGATGATGCTGATTGTAAAGAAATAATTGATGAGCGAATAGCTAAAGTAAAAGCAAATCCCAATCAAACATATAATTTTATCGATATTTCTGTAGCTTTTATTTATATTGCTTCTTTGTATCCAATTGCTAATAAACTAGCAAAAATTAAAAATCCCGAAATTGAAAATGAAGCAATGTTATTATTATTAAGTAAACCTTTTGATGAATTTAAAACTATATTAAAAGAAAAATTTAATTTAAATAAAAAATTAGTTAATGAAATTATTGATTATATTGAACCTACTTATAAATATATTAAAACTTGGTATTTTGATGGTTTATCTACAAATGAAGTAGAAATTATTAAAACATGTGAAACAATTCATTTAAATAAAATACCAAAAAATAAATCGATTAATAATTGTTTAGATAATCTTGATAAAGATAGTTATTTAAAATTAGCTAAATATTATAATTTAGATAATCCCAATGTAAATGAGTTAGCTGTAAAAATAATAGAAAATTATCAAAAAGATTTTAGTGATAGTTTATTATTTTTAAGTGTATTTTGCGAAAATAGTAAAGAATTACGTAAAATAAACTTTTTATTAAATAATGAATTTTTTGAAAAAGGTTATGTTTTTGCAATTAAAGAAAATGATGAATATTGGTATCTTGTTCCAGATGAATTAGTTATCAATAATAATGAGAATAATACTGGTATGGATGATAAATCTTTAGTATATAGTTATGTATTAATAAATGGAGTAATAGAAATAGATAAATTATTAGAAATATTAAAAGAACATCATAATTTAAATATTACTAAAAAAGAATTATTAAATGAATATCTTGTAGAAGGTATTTATGTCATAAATAAAAAATATTTAGGATTGCTTCATTTTAGTGATGAACAATTAGATTTAGTAAATTTATTGAAAAAACAAAATAATGATTATAGAATAATTGATAATGATTTTGTGAATAATTATGTGGCATTTTTTAGCAAATTAGAAGAA
>CANRMU010000101.1 GCA_947631895.1 uncultured Bacilli bacterium
AAATCAAAAACATTTTTTCTATTTAGAAGACCTTCATCCTAAAAAAGAAATTGAAATTAATACAATTGAAAATGCGACATTAAGTAATAAGGCTTTAAAATATAAAAGTAAGGAAATGCTACTTTTTCACGGCAATTTTGATTTGTTAAAAGATACAGTTGAACATTATTTGCGAGATGGCAAAACAATTGTTTTCATGTTATCTAAAGCTAGCCAGGCTAAAATAATTAGCGAGTTATTTAATCATGAAGTCTATTTGGCAAAAGATAGCAAAATTAAAGATAAAGTTATCAACATTGTACCTAACAAAATGAATCACGGTTTTATCTTTAATGAGTATGTTTTTATTAGTGAATTTGATATTGAAGATATTAAGCAAGAAGTAAAGTATAAAAATAATTTTCGAATGGGTCAGAAAATAAATTCTTTAGATGCTTTAAAAGTGGGTGATTATGTTGTCCATATTTCACATGGTATTGGCATTTATTGTGGAGTAAAAGCTTTAACGACAATGGGTTTAACAAAAGATTATTTACAAATTCAATATCATGGTAATGATAAAGTGTATATACCAGTTGAAAAGATATCAACGATTTATAAGTATAGCGATGCCGAAGGTAAAAAACCAGAATTAAATAAATTAAATAGTCCAAATTGGGAAAAGAAAAAGCGAAGTGTCTTAAAGAAAATTAAAGATATTTCAGAAGATTTGATTAAACTTTATGCCGCAAGACAAAATGTTAAAGTAAGACCTTATCAAAAATTAGCGGAAGAAGATGTTTTTGCAAGTGAATTTGCTTATGAGGAAACTCGTGATCAGACGCGAGCAATTAAAGATATCTTAACTGACTTGGAAAAAGATATTCCGATGGACCGTTTATTATGTGGTGATGTTGGTTTTGGTAAGACTGAAGTTGCTTTTAGAGCAATGTTTAAAACAGTTTATAATAATGGCCAAGTTCTTTATTTGTGTCCAACGACGATTTTATCAAAACAACAATATGAAAACGCTATAGAAAGATTTAAAAATTATCCAGTAGAAATTGCTTTATTAAATCGTTTTACAAGTATTAAAGATAGTAAAAGAATAATAGAAGATTTAAAATCTGGTAAAATTGATATTGTTTTTGGGACACATCGCCTTTTAAGTGATGATATTAATTTTAAAAATTTAGGGTTATTAATAATTGATGAAGAACAACGTTTTGGAGTTACCCATAAAGAAAAGATTAAAAAGTATAAAAATGATGTAAATGTTTTAACTTTATCAGCAACGCCTATTCCTAGAACTTTAAAGATGGCCTTATCAGGTTTAAGAGATTTATCAATAATTGATACGCCTCCAGTTAATAGGTATCCCGTACAAACCTATGTAGTTGCCGAAAATGAATTAATTATTAAAGATGCCATTTATAAAGAATTAGCGCGTGATGGGCAAATTTTTGTTTTATATAACCGTGTAGAAACAATTGAAGAACAAGTGATGAAATTGCAAAAGTTAATACCAGAAGCATCAATTCGTTTTGCCCATGGTCAAATGAATAAGATTGAACTTGAAAATATTATGAATGATTTTATTAATCATCAATTTGATATTTTAGTAAGTACAACTATTATTGAAACCGGTATTGATATTCCTAATGCTAATACATTAATTATTTATGATGCCGATCACTTTGGTTTAAGTCAGTTATATCAACTTCGAGGACGAGTTGGACGAAGTGACAAAATTGCTTATGCTTACTTTATGTATAATAAAAACAAAATGCTAAATGATATAGCCGTTAAAAGATTAAGTGCTATTAGAGATTTTACGGAACTTGGTAGTGGTTATAAAATTGCTATGCGTGACTTATCCATTAGAGGAGCAGGAGACTTACTAGGCAGTGAACAAGCTGGTTTTGTTGATACAGTAGGAATAAATTTATACATGAAAATGGTTGAAGATGAAATGAAACGTTTAAAAGGTGAAGAAGTAGAAGATGAAGAAAAGGAAAATGATTTACCTTTAATTAAAGTAAGTACGCATATTGAAGATAATTATGTATCTGATGAAGATATTAAAATTGCTATTCATAAAAGAATTAATGAAATTGATAGTGAAGAAACTCTTAATGAAGTTAAAGATGAATTAATAGATAGATTTGGTAAAATTACTGATGATATGGAAATATATATGTATGAAGAATGGTTTGAAAAAATTGCTAATGCTTTAAATATCACTCAAATATCTCAAACTAATGATATGGTAAGCATTACTATTCCTGAAGAAGAGTCTAGTAAAATAAAGGGAGATAAACTTTTCTTAGAAGCATATAATATTAATCCTAAATTTCAAATTCAATATTTAAATAAAAGAATAATTATTAAATTACCGCTTAGACAATTAGATAAACATTTTCTATATTATTTAGTCCCATTATTTTCTTTAATTAAGAGTGATTTACAAGTATAATTTAAAAGGTTTAATCCACAATAGATATAGAATGGAGTGAACCTTTTTTTATGAAACAAACTGGAGTTGTAAGAAAAATTGATGAATTAGGAAGAATTGTTTTACCAAAAGAAATAAGAAGGAATTTAGGAATAAGAGATGGGGAAAGTTTAGAAATTTTTGTGGATGAAAAAGGAGTATATTTACAAAAATTTTCTAAAATATCTGATTTAAGAGAAATAAGTATGGAATTATGTACAGATGTATATGATTTAATGAGTATTAATGTTTTAATTTTAGACCGTGATAAAATAATTGCTAGTTCAAATAAAGAATTATATGGGAAGAAAATTCCTAAAATGATTGATAAACTTATGGAAGAAAGAGAAAGTTATGAATCAAAAGAAGGAGAAAGTTTTTTTGATGATAGTTTAAATAAATATTTTTTAATGAAACCAATTATTGTTTCAACTGATTGCTTAGGAATGATTATTTTCTATAAAGATAAAGGATTTGAAGAATGGGAAAGAAATTTTAGTAAATTTTTAAGTCAATTATTTGTGAGAAAGATTGAAATATAAAATATTGTTTGATAAATTTCTAAAAAATTAAAATGAGACATTTAAAAAAAATCTTTATGGGACATTTTAAAAGTAACTATTCAGACCTAAGAATATAGAAAAAATAGAAATTATTAAATATGAAAGTTGATAACTAGAGAAATTTATAG
>CANRMU010000102.1 GCA_947631895.1 uncultured Bacilli bacterium
TTTCTTTTTTTCCATATTTTTTCTTCTCCTTTTCTATTATATTCTAAGTTTACCCCCCCCCCTATAAATTTGTCAAGAAAAAGAGAATAGCTTGACACTATTCTTTACATTTTTTGAATTAATAAGTTTCTAATCTTCTTTTTTCTTCTTCTAATTTACTTTTTTCATTATCTATTAATTCTTTTGGGGCTTTATTTAAAAAGTTTTGATTACTTAATAAGCTTTCTCTTTTTTTAATACTAGCAATTAATTGTTCTCGTTCTTTTTCTTTTCGTTCTAAATCTTTAGGGCTTTCATGTTTTTCATAGTAGATTACTGCTTTTAAATCTTTAACAGTAATAATTTTACCTTCAAGATTATTTTCAACTAAATTATCTTGACACTTTAACATTTTAATAATTAAATCTTTTTCTTTAGCATCAATATTTATTTGATAATTTTTAGGAATTTGATTTTCTTGTTTGAATGTTCTTATTTTAGAAACAAACTCTAAAAGATTATTAACTTCTTCTAATGAATCATTAAATATTTTCTTTTTATCATATACTGGATAATCACTAACCATAATACTATCTTTAGTATGATTTAATTCTTGATAAATTGTTTCAGTTACATAAGGCATGAAAGGATGAAGCATTTTTAAAATACCATTTAAAACTTCTTGTAAAGTGTTTAAAGTAGCTTTTTTATCTAATGAAAATTTAGCCATTTCAATATATGAGTCACAGAAATCTTCCCAAATAAATTGATATAAAATTGAACCAACATTTTGAAATTCAAAACGTTCCATAAATTTTGTAACATTTTTAATTGTTTCTTCATAACGAGTTAAAATCCATTTATCAGAAACGGTTAAGTCACTATTAACTGCTTCATTATCTAAATTCATAATAACAAAACGACTAGCATTCCAAATTTTATTAATAAAGTTCCAAGTAGATGCGACTTTTTCTTCATCATAACGAATATCAGTACCTAATGTTGTTGAAGTGGTAAGATACCATCTTAAAGCATCTGCTCCATATTTATCAATAACATCCATTGGATCAACACCATTACCTAGACTCTTGCTAAATTTCCTTCCTTGTTTATCTCTTATTAAACCATGAATTAAACAATATTTAAATGGTCTTTGATTAGTAAAATGTAAACTTTGAAAGGTCATTCTGTTTACCCAAAAAGGAATAATATCATAACCTGTTACTAAAACATCAGTTGGAAAATATTTTTGATAAAGTTCCGATATATCAGGCCATCCTAAAGTAGCAAAAGGCCATAAAGCACTAGAAAACCAAGTGTCTAAAACATCTTCATCTTGAACCCAACCATCTTCTTTAGGTTCTTCCATACCAACATAAATTTCATCACCTTTATACCAAACTGGTAGGCGATGTCCCCACCATAATTGTCTAGATATACACCAATCGTAAGTAATTTCCATCCAATGATTCATAATTTTTTCAAAACGTTTAGGAACAAAATTAACTTTGGTATCTTTATTTTTTTGATTTTCTAAAACTTTATCCGCTAAAGGACGCATTTTAACAAACCATTGTTTAGATAAATAAGGTTCAATCATGACTCCACTACGTTCAGAATGTCCAACACTATGAACAAGAGGTTCTTTTTTTAATAAATAACCCATTTCTTCTAAATCTTTAACTAATTTTTCTCGACAAGCAAAACGATCCATATTTTGATATTGTAAAGCATTTTCATTCATTGTGCCGTCTTTATTAATAACAATTATTTTTTCTAAATTATGTCTTAGTCCAACTTCAAAGTCATTTGGATCATGAGCAGGTGTTATTTTAACACAGCCAGTTCCTTTTTTTGGGTCCGCATGAACATCACCAATAATCGGAATTTCTTTATTAACAATTGGTAATATTACTTTTTTACCTATTAAATCTTGATATCTTTTATCTTTAGGATTTACAGCAACTGCTGTATCGCCAAACATTGTTTCTGGTCTTGTTGTTGCTACATCTAAATACTTGTCACTACCAACTATTGGATATTTAATATGATAAAAATAACTTTCTACATCTTTATAAATTACTTCTTCAGTAGATAAAGCTGTTTGTTGTAAAGGATCCCAATTAATAATTCTTTCGCCTTGATAGATAAGACCTTCTTCATAAAGTTTTACAAAAACCGTTTTAACAGCTTTACTTAAATTTTCATCTAAAGTAAATCTTTCATGACGATAATCAAGACTAAGTCCTAATTTAGCCCATTGTTCTCTGATATTTAAAGCATATTCATCTTTCCATAAAAAAGCTTGTTCTAAAAATTTTTCTCTTCCTAAATCATGTTTATTAATTCCTTGTTCTTTTAATTTTTCAACAACTTTTATTTCCGTAGCAATAGCAGCATGGTCCATACCTGGTAACCATAAAGTATCAAAACCTTGCATTCTTTTAAATCTAATTATGACATCTTGAAGAGCCGTATCAAGAGCATGACCTAAATGAAGTTTACCTGTAACATTAGGAGGTGGAATAACAATGGTAAAAGATTTACCCTTATTTTTACCACATTCAAAATAACCATTTTTTAACCAATTTTCGTAATGAACTTCACATTCATGATGATTATATTTCTTATCTAACATTTTAATCTTCCCTTCTAAAATAAAAAAGATGATACCAAAGGAGTCATTATAGACGGTACCATCCTTAATTTAACTTTTTTTGATAACGGATTATATCCGATTAAACTCCCTTGCAACCTTCCAAACTAACTCTTCTTTGTTTCCACCAACCACAAAGTCTCTATTAAAAGTATTTGCTTGTACTCCTCAAGTTCATCATTTACATTTTCTATTTTACAAAATATTATTTTATTATGCAAGTATTAATTTTTCTTTGCATAAATTTTCCTTTTAACCAAAAATAGACATAAAAAAAATGAAAAACTAAATATTTTGAGAAATTAAG
>CANRMU010000103.1 GCA_947631895.1 uncultured Bacilli bacterium
TATTTTGCTGTTGTTTCACAATTATTTTTGATTGTAAACTTATATGGTTTTAGACTTAATCCTTCTTCATCACTTATAGGATAAGCACTCTCTAATAAGATATCATCTTCTTCATTTATGATACTTACATCCATACATAAACTTTTTACAAAATTATTTTCATCTTGGTCTACATCTTTTTTCCAAAAAGCAAATGTTGCTGTTAAACTAACTATTAACATTGTTATTACTAATAATGTTATATTTCTTATTATTCTTTTCTTTTCCATATATAAAGACACCTCTATCTTTACATATAGTTTAACACTTAACCCCCCCCCCTATGTCAAGTCGTTATTTCAATAATTACCTGTTTCTACATCACTTATAACCTCATCAAATAATACATTTGAATTTACCCATTTTGGAATAAATCTTAATATCTTAATAAACATTTTTATATCTTTATTAAGATATTTAAAATAATCTTTTAAAATATCTTCTATTTCTTGATTATTTTTCTTTAAAAAATCATTTAAATTATATTCTTCTTCTTTATCATTACAATATAATGTTAAATCTCCACTTATAATATTTAAACCTATACAAACCTTATTAAAATAATCCATTATTTTATATGAATGTTTAACTTTATAACATTCTTTATCATAATCTAATAAATTTAATGTTTCATAATAAGGATTAAAAAATAATAAAATATTAGTATCTACTATTTTAAAATTTCTTTTTAATGTTTTACTAAGTTTTAATAAATAAGGATATTTTTTATTATTTTGATATATTATTTTAGAAGTACCTGTTTCATAAGAATAATCTTTAGAATTTTGTTCTAAATAAAACATTATTGGATTATAATTTCTAAATCCAGAATCAAAAAGAATAAATAATATTTTATTATTTTTTAAACATGGATATATTAAAAAAGTATGAGCTTCTTTAATAATTTTATCGCCATTAGGTGTTGAAAAGCCAATTGATTTACAAGTTACAAAATAAGTTTTACCTAATATTTTATCTAATTTATTTTTTAGTATACTAGATAATGAAGTACAACAATTATAACAAATTTTATTTTGATAATTTTCATAAGTTTCTTTAATATTATTATTTGTTAATTTCATTATTTCTTCTAAAAAAATAAAATCATCAACAACATTATTATTAATAACTTCTTTTAAATATTCTTTAGCTTTCTTAATTTTTTCTTCATCATAATTATCTAAATATTTTAAATCTATTTTTCTTTTTAAAATAAAAGAATTATCTTTTCGATATATTTTCATAAATTTCTCCATATAAAAACCAGTTAATACCGGTTATTTTTTCTTTTTCTTTAAATTTTTATTAATTAAGCGTACTTTAACTCCTTTAACAGTTGAAAATTTCTTTTTAACGCCTTTAGGTAAATTTACTTTATAAGTTTTCAATTCAAACACCTCCCAATAACAAAAGAATTATATCATATCAAATATATTTTTGCTATAATTATTATGGTGATTTTTGATGAAAGTTTTTATTATTGGTGGTGGGGCTAGTGGAATGGCAAGCGCTATTAAAATTAAGGAACAAAATCATGATGTTACAATATTAGAACAAAATAATAAATTAGGTAAAAAATTATTAGTAACTGGTAATGGTCATTGTAATTATTGGAATGAATTACAAGATTTAGAAAAATATCATTCTAATAATATAGAATTGTTTAAAGAAATTTTTCTTAAACAAAAAGATCAAGTATTAGATTTTTTCAATAGTTTAGGTATTGTTCCTAAAATTAAGAATGGTTATTATTATCCTTTTTCTAATCAAGCAACAAGTATTTTAAATGCTTTAATTAATAAAATAGAAAAAGATAATATTAAAGTTAAGTGTAATGAACAAGTTAAAAGTATTAAAAAAGTTGATAATAAATTTATTATTAATACTAATAATAATATTTATGAATGTGATAAAGTTGTTATGTCAACTGGTTCTTTAGCTAGTATTAAAGAAGAATATTTAGGATATCAGTTTGCTAAAAAATTTAATCATCAAATTATTAAACCAGAACCATCATTAGTCGCCTTAGTTGGTAATGATTCATATTATCATTATTGGGATGGAGTTAGATGTGAAGCCAAAGTTAGTTTAATTTCTAATAATAAATTAATTAAAGAAGAATTTGGGGAAGTTCAATTTACTAACTATGGAATAAGTGGAATATGTATTTTTAATTTAAGTACTTATTTTAATGAAAATACAAATTTAATTATTAAAATAAATTTTGTTCCTTGGTATAAAGGAAATAATTTTAAAGAATGGTTAAATAATCAAAATAATAAATTATCAAATTTTTCTTTAAAACAAATTTTAGAAGGTTTCTTAAATTATAAAATTGTTAATTTAATTTTTAAATTATTAATAATTCACGAACACGCTAAATGGGAAGATATTAATCAAGATAAATTAGTTAGTTATTTAACAAGTTTTTCATTTATACCAATTAGAACTAAAGAATTTATAAATGCTCAGACAACTAAAGGAGGGATTCCTTTAAATGAAATAGATATTAATACTATGGAATCTAAATTAGTTAAAGGTCTATATTTTACTGGCGAAATATTAGATGTTAATGGTGATTGTGGAGGTTATAATTTAGGTTTTGCTTGGATGAGTGCTTTACAAATAAAAATTAAATAATTATTTTTTTAATTTAACTTTAATTCAACAAAGTTCTTAACTCTTATAGTTTATAATAACCACCTTGAAAGCGAGGTGAACTTTAATGAACGCTACTAGTGAAAAAGAATTTTGGCATGGTAAGTATAATAGGCCTTTTAAAGAAATTTTTGGGAATGAAAAATATGAAGATTTATTAA
>CANRMU010000104.1 GCA_947631895.1 uncultured Bacilli bacterium
TTTAAGTAGTCATAAAACATTTTAGTATCCCATTTTTTATAAATACCAGCCATAGTATTGTTTATATCATTAGGGGTTAGAATTTCAGGAAAAAACATATCATCTAAAACAACTCCAATATCTTCTTTGATTTTTCTTTCATCTTGACGATTATCTAATCCAAAAATTTTAATTTCTCCACTATAAGATTTAATTATATCTAGTATTGCTTTGATAGTTGTAGTCTTACCTGCTCCATTTTTACCAATTAAACCCATAATCATGCCTTTTTGTAAATTAAACGTTATATTTTTAAGTTCAAAGTTATCATATTTTCTACAAAGATTTTTAATTTCTAAAATATTATCCATAATTATTTTTCCTCCCATAATATATCTATCATTTCTTTTAGTGTTTTCTCATTTATATTATTCATTTTAGCAATAGCAACTGCTTTATCTATTAATTCTTCAATCTTATTTAATTGTTCTTCTAATAAAACATCTTTATTTATTTTAGCAACATAAAAACCTTTAGATGGAACATTTTTAACATAACCTTCTTTTACTAATTCTTCATAAGCATTTTTAGTTGTAATAACACTACAACGAAGATCTTTTGCTAAAGTTCTTATAGAAGGTAATAACTCATTTTCTTTTAATTCATTAGAAACTATTTTAACTTTTATTTGTTCTTTAATTTGTTCATATATAGGAATCCCATTTGAATTACTTATTATAATTTCCATAGCTCACCTCTTTGTATATATTGATTATATACAGAATATACACGGTTGTCAATAAAAAAGAACAACTTCACACATTGTTCTTGACAATATCTTTATTTTCTAATAATAACTGATTCAAAAAATCTTTCTTGAAATTCTGTTAAAGCTTTAATTGCATCATCAGAATAATCTTTACCATTTTTTGATACTACTAATTTATCATCATCATCATTTGTTCTATGTATTACAGCAATAACCTTTCCTTCACTAGATGAAACTGGATCAAATTCTCCTAATAAATAAGCATCTAATTTTTCACCATCTCCACTAATAGTATCAGGTATAAAACCATAATTTAACATATACATAAAACCATGCTTTGGATGTTTAGTACCTAACTGTCTATCAATTGTTACCTTAACATCTTTTCCTAAAAAATCATTTGCATTTGTTTTTTCCATTAAATATTTCCTTCCAATTTTAAATTATCTATTTTTTATTTAATTTCTTTTATTAATGGTTTAGTAATTTCATTATTATATAAAATATTTAATTCATGTAATGGTCTAGTCATTGCTACATAAAGTAATTTCATATCAAAAGATTTTAAAGAATTATATACATCTTCACTAGCATTAGAAATAATAACCCCATCAAATTCTAAGCCTTTAGCTAAATAACTAGTAATTACACATATACCTCCTTGATATATTGTATCTAAATCAGTAATGGTTTTAACATCTATTTTTAATTTTTGTAATTCTTCACTAATTCTTATAACTTCATCTTCATCTTTACAAATTACAGCAATAGAATTATAACCTTTCTTTATATAACTATCAATAATATCTTTAATTAATAATGATTGATTATTAGTAAATTTTACATAATTAACATTTTTACCATGTCTAATTACTGGATCTGCTGTTACTAAATTTAAATGATTAGTTATATTATTAGCAGAATTCATAATTTCCGTTGTTGTTCGATAACTCTTACTTAAATACATTAAATCACATTTATCATCAAAAGTTGTTTTAATAACTTTTTCCCAACTTTCTATTCCTCGATATTGATATATTGATTGAGCTAAATCACCAAAGATACTAAATGTAGCATTAGGCATTAAAAGTTTTAAAGCTAGAAAATTAAATTCACCAAAATCTTGAGCTTCATCAATTACTACTTGCCGATATTTTAAATATTCATTAGGCCCATATATTCGGTAATACAAATACACTAGGGACGCTAAATCTTCAAATTCTACATTTTTCTTTTTTAAAGCAATAATATTTTCTTTAACTTTATTAGTAATATCTATTTCTTCTTTACCATAATTATCTATTTTTTCTAAAAAACTTAGATAAAGATTTAAAATATTTGGTCTTGCTTTACTAAAATATTTTTTTAAACTTTGATTACAATTATTTCTTAATTCTTTTTCAATATATTCAATATTTTTTCTTTCTTTATCTATTTTATCTTTATCCATCATTTTAGTTTTTTCATTAAATTCATTCCAAACATTATTCATAATTGCATCACTATGATTAAAAATATCTTTACCAATCAATAACGATGCTTTTTCAATTTTTTTAGCTATAATATTATAAGCTAGACTATCATATATTTTTTTAATAACTTTATTAGAGATAATTTTATAACCTTTAATAATTAAATCACTATCAGGAACTATCATCTTATCAAAATCTTTAATAAATTCATCTAACTTATCTTTAAATGATAATGATACTTTTAAATGTTGATAAAATAATTCATCAGGATTTAAAACTAATTTTAAAAGCTTATTTTTATCAGATATTAAATTAAAATCTTCATTTATAAGATTTTTAACAATTTCATCATAAGTTAATTGAGAAACGTTATTAACATCTAAATCTGGTAAAACATTAGATATATAATTTATAAAAAATTTATTAGGTCCAATTACTAAGTATTGATTAGCATTTATATTTTGACGATTAT
>CANRMU010000105.1 GCA_947631895.1 uncultured Bacilli bacterium
AAAGGTATAAAATAGCTAGAAGTAAACAATTAATTCAAGCTAATAAAGCAAATATTAATTTAGAATTTTAGGTGATGTTTATGGAAAAGTATCAAGAAATAGAGCGAAGTATAATTAAAAAATATCGTAAAGATATATGGACTAAAGTCATTAAAGCGATTAAGGATTATGAATTAATAAAAGACAATGACCGCATAATGGTTTGTATAAGTGGAGGAAAAGATTCTTTTTTAATGGCGAAGTGTTTGCAAGAATTAAAAAAACATGGCAAGATTAATTTTGAAGTTTCTTTTGTGGTTATGAATCCTGGTTATAATGAAGAAAATTTAGAACTAATTAAAGCTAATGCTAAGACTTTAAATGTTCCAATCGAAATATTTAATACGGATATTTTTGATGTTGCTTATAATGTTCCTTCAAAAAGTCCTTGCTATTTGTGTGCAAGAATGAGAAGAGGATATTTATATAATAAAGCACAAGAATTAGGATGTAATAAAATTGCTTTAGGTCATCACTTTGATGATGTTATTGAAACAACTTTACTTTCCATGTTTTATGGTTCAGAAGTTAAAACAATGATGCCTAAATTACATAGTGATAATTTTCAAGGTTTAGAACTTATTAGACCTCTATATTTAGTTAAAGAAGCATCGATTATTAGCTGGGCAAATTATAATGATTTAAAATTTTTAAATTGTGCATGTCGTTTTACTGAAAAATCAGCAATTGATGAAAGTAATAGTAAAAGATTAGAAATGAAAATATTAATTAATAATTTAAGAAAAATGAATCCTGATATTGATTATAATATTTTTAAAGCTTTAGATAATATTAATTTAAATTGTATTTTAGGTTATAAAAAAGATGGCAATTACACAAGTTTTTTAGATAATTATGACAAATAAAACAATTATTCCTTTGGAAAATCTGCATTTTTATATGAATATTCCTTTGGAAAATCTGCATTTTTATATGAATATTCCTTTGGAAAATCTGCATTTTGGCTTAAAATAGGCAAAAAATATTGACTTTGTTAAATTTTGGCTATATTATTAATTTAAGGACAGTGATAAAAAATGTTAGAAAGAAAAGTTATGACTGATTTATTATCTTGGAAAAAAGAGAAAGAGAAAAAATGTTTAATAGTTGAAGGGGCAAGACAAATTGGCAAATCATTTATAATTAGAGAATTTGGTAAAAAAAATTATAAATATTATGTTGAAATAAACTTTTTTGAAAATGAAGATTATAAAGAAATTTTTAGTGGTTCACTAAATGGAAAAGATATTGAAAGCCAAATAAGACTTAGAGTTCCTGATGCTAAAGATATGGTTCCTGGGGAAACTTTAATCTTTTTAGATGAAATTCAATTTTGCCCAAATGCAATGACTGCTTTAAAGTTTTTAACAATAGATGGAAGATATGATTATATAGCTTCTGGTTCATTACTTGGCTTAAAAAATAAAGAAGTAAAATCATATCCTGTTGGTTATGTAACTCATTTAAAAATGCATTCATTAGATTTTGAAGAATTTTTATGGGCAATGAATGTTCCAAAAAGTAGTATAGAAGAATTAAAAAATAATTTTTTAACCAAAACACCAGTTCATCCCTCTACTCATAATGTAATGCTTAATCATTTTAAAAATTATATTGTTGTTGGTGGAATGCCTGAAGTAGTTAATTCTTTTGCTCATGAAAAAAATTATAATAAAGTTTTAGAATTACAAAAAGATATTATTAGAAAATATGAAGATGATATTCAGTTATATGCTAATAATAGTGAAAAAACTAAAATTCGAGCTTGTTTTCGGGCTATACCAAAAAACTTAGCTCAAGATTATAAAAAATACAGATATTCAATGGTTGAACCTAATGGAACTTTTAGAAAATTTGCTGGTTCTTTAGAATGGCTTTATGATGCTGATATAATTAGTTATTGTTACAATTTATCAATACCAGAGTTGCCATTAGAAGGAAATGTTAAAAATGCTGCTTTTAAAGTTTATATGCAAGATACAGGATTATTAATGGGAATGTTAGAAGAAGGTTCTCAAAAAGATATTCTTGATGGTAATTTAGGAATATATAAAGGAGCCATTTATGAAAATATTATAGCGGATATATTTACTAAAAATAATAAAAAATTATATTATTTTGAACATAATAGTACTTTAGAAATTGATTTTATTATTAGATATAATAATGAAGTAACAGGTGTGGAAGTAAAAAGTGGCGATAATACAAAATCAAAATCGCTTCAATCATTAATTAATAATTGGAATGTAAATAAAGGAATTAGACTATCAACTAAAAATATAGGAAGTACTGATAATATAGATTGCTATCCAATTTATATGGCAATGTTTTTATAAAGCGTAAAGAATGGTGTAAAGCTATGCTCTTTTTCTTGACAAATTCATAGGGGGGGGGGTTAATTATGTATACGTATACATAATTGACCTTATGTATACATTTTAGTTATGTATACATTTTTAAAAAAAGCCCGTATTTAAGGACTTTTTTAGTTGATTTTGTATACATAATATTTATTAGTATGATAAGCTTATTTTGTGAAATAAAGAAAGGATTGATG
>CANRMU010000106.1 GCA_947631895.1 uncultured Bacilli bacterium
AACAATTCTTCTAATTAATCTTAAATCTAGAGTTGATATATAATTATGACGATCAATATTTAAAGGCATAAAAGGACTTAAATATAATTTAAATTTATACTTATTATCAATAAATGGTAATAAATCATCATTTAAACAATGCAAACCTTCTATTAAAATAATACTATTTTCTTTTAATTCAACATAATTACCATTAAATATTTTTTTACCTTCTTTAAAATTATACTCAGGTATTTCAACTTTTTCATGATTTAATAATTTTTTTAAAGTATTATTGAAAAGTTCTAAATCAATAGCTCTTAAACATTCATAATCCATTTCACCCTTTTCATTTCGAGGCGTAAATTCTCGGTCTACAAAAAAGTCATCAGTAGATAAATGAATAGCATCATATCCTTTACTTTCAAAATAAGTACTAAGTCTTTTAGTAGTTGTAGTCTTCCCACTACTAGAAGGTCCTGCTATTAAAACAAATCTTATATCTTTATTTTGGAGAATTTTTTCACTACATTTTAAGATATCTTCCCGAAAATGAATCTCATTTATTTCAATAAAATTATTAATTTTTTGTTCACTTACTAAATCATTAACATCAGCTAGATATGGACAATGAATAGTTTTAAGGAAATTTTGAGTATCCATAAAATTATTAATAATATTATCATAATTTACATAATCTGGTAATTTTCCTTTTAAAGCTAAACTAGGACAAACAAGAACAATTTTATTATTACCAATATATTTTATTGAATAACGATCAATACTAGATGTATCATATGGCATGAAGGTATAAAAATAATTAAAACTATTTTTTAAACGATACATAGTTACTAAATCACTAGTTAAGGTTTTAATCATTTTAGCTTTTTCTTCTTCATGAATTTGCATATAGTAATTAAAAGCATCAATTGGTTTTAAATGATATGATAAAAATGGTTCTTTAGCATTTACTAATTCAGCCATTTTTTCTTTAATTTTAGAAATATCTTCTTCAGTTATTTCCCTACCAATTTTTACTTCACATAATATCCCTTTTGGAACACTATGTAAAAATTTTACTTTACTATTAGAAAATAATTCATCTACAGCTACTAAAAACATATATTTTAATCCTGCTTGATAGATTTTATAACCGGTAACATTTCTAATATCCAAAAAATCAACGGTAACATCACTAGTAATTTTATCACTTAAAGAAACTAATTCAAAGTTTACTAAAGCAACCATCGCATGAGTTACTCCAAACTGTTTACTTACCTCATAATAGGTAATATTATTATCAAATTCTTTAACTTCATTATGATATGTAACTTTAATCATATTTAACTCCCTCTTTTTATTCTTTTATATTAATTGTTTAAAATCAATTCTTTTAATTTATTAATTTGTCGATTTAATAAAATACACAATCTTTCAATTCTTTTATCACTCATTTTAGTTAAATTTTGATATTGATGTAATAAATTATCAAACCATTCTACTAAACCATCTAATTTATTTAAATTAATTCTTTTTAAATTTTTAACAACTTTTATTATTTCATCAAATGGTTTTATTTCATAGAATAATCTTCCACTACCAGAAATATGAACTTCATCATCATCATAATATTCGATATTTAGGCTTTGACCATTATCAAATATTGGGGCAACATCAAGCCATTTTAAAGTATTAACATCTCTTATAATTCCAAAATTATTTAAATGACGATCTTCATTCATAATTATATAATCTAAAATATACATATTTTCTAATTTTTCACGAGCATTTAGAATTCCCTTTTCTTCTAACTTTTTAACGTATTCTTCATAATCTTCAATACTATCATGTCTTTTCATATCATTTCTAATTTGATAGCAAGTTACTAGTTCAGTATCTTTAGTAATAAAACAAGGACATTTAGATACTACCATATCTTTATAAGTTTCTAGAGAATATTTGACATGTGAAAAACCTAATCTTTCACATATTTCACTAGCTAATGCTTCATTAAATGGTTGGATAGTTTCATTTTTATAACCACCTTTTAATAAATATCTTGTTTTATTATCAATAATCCAAGCTTTCTTTAACATGCCCTCAGTTGTATTATTAGGAGTTCTTAAAGATGTTTCTTTAGTTATTATTTTACTATTAACAGATAAAGATGCTTCCATAAACTCGGCATAATCAAAATCATTATCAAAAAAATTAATATCATCATAAGAAATATCACTACCTGATGGTTTCAACCAATATTGATCACTTAAAGACAAACCAAAAGCTTTATCTAACAGTTCATAAGATGCTGTTATATTTAAACGATGCAATAATAAATCTAATTTATCACGCCATGATGGAATACATCTTCTTCTAAACCATTCACTTAAATTAGTTCTAAAAGGTGTATCATTAATATCATCTTCCATATAAAAACTTTTTAAAATATAAGGTGCATAATTAATATCATATACTTCATATATTCTATCAAAAAACTTAGAGGTTTCATTATATTCAGCAACTAAGACTTCAACGTTTTTATTCATCAAAATACATTTCATCAAATACACCTTCATTCTACTTAAAATTTTAACATAAATTACTTTTTTTTTGAATACTTTTTCCAAATTCTTACTATGATAATTATAGGTGAACAAAATGAACATTATTCCAACAGTTTTAGAAAAAGAAAATAATCATGAAAGAGCTTATGATTTATATTCAAGATTACTTGAAGATCGAATTGTTTTTTTAACAGGTGAGATAGATGATACATCCGCAAATATAATAATTAGTGAATTATTATACTTAGATAGTAAAAGTCATGAAGAGATTTATTTATATATTAATAGTCCTGGTGGACAAGTTACAAGTGGTCTAGCTATTTATGACACAATGAACTATATTAAAAGTGATGTTAAAACCATTTGTGTAGGTCTTGCCGCATCAATGGGTGCTTTTATTCTTTCAGCAGGAACTAAAGGAAAAAGATGTGCCCTAGAAAATGCCGAAGTAATGATTCATCAACCACTTGGAGGCATGCAAGGACAAGCATCAGATATGAAAATAGCTTGTGAACATATTTTAAAAATTAAAGATAAGTTAAATAAAATATTAGCAAAAAATACTAATCAAAAAATAGAAAAAATCACAGTTGATACTGACCGTGATAATTTCATGAGCTCTAAAGAAGCCAAAGATTATGGCTTAATCGATGAAATAATTCAAAAGTAACTTTTATCAATTGTAAAACCCTTAATAGGCGAGAACGATACGAAAGCTGTAGCCGCTTTACGCATCACCGTTCGCATGACCGAAACTAAACAGGCCAGCACCCGTGCCAAAGGAGTAATCGCCACCATGTATGACCCAGGGATGACCAGAAGCGACAAGCCACGCTTCATCGTTATACCAGCTACCAACATTTCTTGATTGTGTTAAAAAATTCATACTTTGAAATGGCCCCATTTCTTTTGTGGCATCTCCTAAGAAACCTCGACTATATGTTGTACTACTTATACTATAGTCATATTT
>CANRMU010000107.1 GCA_947631895.1 uncultured Bacilli bacterium
GATAAAGTATTAGCGTTAGGTTTATTAATATTATTAATTATGAAAAATCATTTATTTTTATATGTCTTAATTTTAGAAAGTATAATTGCTATAGTTAATGTTTATATTTTCTTTAAAATTAAATATGCTAATTCTCTATTAGTTGGTAAACTTAAAACTTGGTTTATTTTTATTACAATTATTTTAGGATTCTTAAATATATTGTTTCCAAATTTAACTATTTCAATTAATATTTTTGCATATATAACTATGTTTGTCCAAATAATTACTTTATTTAGTTATTTAAAATTTTATTTTAAAAGAAAAAAAGAAAGTAAAGATCATTTTAGCGATTATATAGAATTTTATAATATTATTGAACCATTTTTAATTCATGATGAATTTATTAAAAGAAAAGATTTCCCTCATCATATTGATGAAAGTGTTTATGAACATACCTTAAGAGTATCTTATGATTGTTACCGAATAGGAAAAAAATTGAAATTAGATTATCAAAGTTTAGCTGTTGCTGGTTTATTACATGATTTTTATGAAACTCCTTGGCAATATGACAAAGAAAAGAAACCATTTTTACAAATGCATGCTTTTACTCATGCTCATAATGCTGTTTTAAATGCTAAAAAATATTTTGGTAAAAAAATTACTCCTAAAATTGCTAATATTATGGAAACTCACATGTTTCCCATAAACAAAAGACTACCTCGTTCTAAAGAAGCTTGGCTATTAACATTAGTAGATAAAGCAGATAGTATGGATTTTATTATGCATCCCATAATGTTATTTCACATTTTTAGAAAAGATGAAATTGACCAAAAAAAGAAGTTATCAGTAAAAAAAGGCCTTAATAAATTAAAAAAAATGCGTGATAAGAGCGAAAAGAAGTGATAGTTGCTTGCATTTTCTAAATCTTTATTATATAATCATATTGCATTTAAAAAACGTGCACCCATAGCGCAATTGGATAGAGCGTTAGACTACGGATCTAAAGGTTAGGGGTTCGACTCCCTTTGGGTGCACCATTTAATTTATGCACAAAAAACAATTTTTATGATATACTATTATTAGTAAATCGAGAAGTAGCACAATTTGGTAGTGCACTACATTTGGGATGTAGGGGTTGCAGGTTCAAATCCTGTCTTCTCGACCATTTAGATTATTAGCCCTTATATAAGGGTTTTTATTATATAGAAAGGATTTATTATGGCTAATTTAGAAAGATTTATAAAAGCTCAAAAACAAGATTATGAACAAGCTTTAAAAGAAATAAAAAATGGTAAAAAACTTACTCATTGGATTTGGTATATTTTTCCCCAAATTAAAGGTCTAGGTTACAGCGAAATCTCAAATTATTATGGTATCGATGATTTAGCTGAAGCAAAAGCCTATTTACAAAATGAATATTTAAGAAATAATTTACTTGAAATAACTGAAGCTTTATTAAATTTAGATTCTAATAATCCTACAGAAATATTAGGTTACCCTGATGACTTAAAAGTAAAATCTTCGATGACCTTATTTAATTATGTTGATCAAAGTATTTTAATTTTTAAAAAAGTAATTGATAAATATTATAATGGAGAATTTGATAATAAAACCATTACCTTAATAAAACAAAAAAGTAAGTGAAGTAGAGTATGAGACAGTTACAATATGATATTTATAGTGAAAAGATAATTTTAGAAGATCCTAAATATTGGATAGATGAAGATGATATTCCTAAACATATTAAAGATTTCTTTTATAAAGAATGTGATAAATTTGTTTTAAAAGATAAAGAAACAAATAATTTATATTGTCCAAAATGCACTCAAAAATTAGAAAAAAATTTTTGTGAGAATTGTCAAAAAAATTATTTAATAAATATCGATTTAAATGAAGTAAATATTAAAAAATTAAAAAAATATAAATTTAATAATTATTATTTTGCTTTTGATGTTGTAGATAAAGAAGTTATTATCTATTTAATTAACGTTTTTGTAACTTATGATAATCCTTTAACTAATAATCCTTTTAGAAGTATTTATTTAAGAGTTGAAAATGCTTATCATGTATTAAAAGATTGTTTAATAAATTTAAAACAAAAAGATAAAATATATCTTTTTAAAGAATTTGATTCTAATCTTTTATATGAAGAATATTCTTTTAATTATGATTTAGATTTTTATTTAGATTGTTATGATATTGCTAAAGTTTATACTGATAATTTAGATATTTTAAAAGATACTATATATCGTTATACTAATATTTGGAAAGCCAAAGATTATTTAAAAGATAAAAATATTTATTTATCTAATTTAACTTATATACCACTATATTATTCTAGTTTTGAATATTTAATAAAAAAGAAATTTTATTCTCTAGCGTTTGATAATCTTCATCTTATTAAAAAAGATAAAGATGCTAAATTATTAATAAAAAATTATTTAGATTTTATGATTGAAAATAATTTTGATTATTGGAAATTTAGAACTTTAAAATTATGTAAGATTAAAGATATGGAAATGATTAATTATATGGAAGATACTATTGAAGCTTATGAAAATGTCTTAAATATTAAAAAAATGGATGTTTTAAAATTATATAATTATTTAAAAACTAATCAAAATGATATAGTAGAATACTATGATTATTTACGTTTAGCAAATGAACTTGGTTATGATTTAAAAGATAAAAAAGTTTTATATCCAAAAGATTTATTTAATGTTCATAATGAAGTTTTTGAGAAAAGAAGTATTATTGTTAATAAAGAATGTAATAAAAAAATTAGAAAGTTAGCTAAAACTTTAAATAAAAATAAATATGAAGATGATAAATATCTTATTAAACCAGCAGGTTCGGTTAAAGAAATGCTTGATGAAGGTAATATGCAAAATAATTGTTTAAGTACTTATATTTTAGACTATAGTAAAAATAAAACTCAAATATATTTAATGAGAAAAAAGAGTAATTTAAAAAAATCTTTTGTAACTATTGAAGTTAAAAATCGTAAATTAATTCAAGCAAGATTAAAAAATAATGAAATACCTGATGATGAAATTTTAAATATTATAAATAAATGGCTTAAAAATATTAAATAATTATGAAAATAAATCACTCTCAAAAAATTCAACTAAACTAATATTTAAACCATTACAGATGATAAGTAAAGTACTAATCTTAATTGTTTTATTTTTACCAAATAAAATATTATTTAACTTTTTTAAATCTAAATTACAATTAATAGCTAATTGTTCAATAGTTAAATTTTTTATTTCACAAAAATATAAAATTCTTTTTACAACTTTTGACTTCATTTTTATCACTAATTTATTATATCATGTTAGTAGGTGTTTGAACTTAAAAAAACAAATGGTGTTATAAAAATTATTTAAATGCAAAAAGTGGTTTAAAATTATAATTCAAACTTGACATAGGGGGGAGAGTAAGTTCCATAATCCAAGAATTAGAAAATATTATTAAAATGCCTTTATAATACGCAGTT
>CANRMU010000108.1 GCA_947631895.1 uncultured Bacilli bacterium
TATAATTCTGAAGAATATATGTCTAAATGTATTGAAAGTTTATTAGTCTGTAAAGATGATATTGAAATTATTATTGTTGATGATGGAAGCAAAGATAAGACGGCTAAAATAGCTGATGATTATCAAAAAAAATATCCTGAAACCATTAAAGCTATTCATAAAGAAAATGGGGGACATGGCTCTGGTGTAAATGTTGGCTTAGAAAATGCTACTGGTTTATATTATAAAGTAGTTGATTCTGATGATTGGGTAGATAAAGATGCTTTATTAAAAGTTATTGAAACAATTAAAAAATTAAAAAAAGAAAAAACTTTAGTTGATATGATGATTGTTAATTATGTTTATGAAAAAGTAGGCGCTAAGAAAAAAGTTGTTTCATATCAAAAAGTTTTACCTGAAAATAAAGTTTTTACTTGGGATGAAGTAGGTAAATTTAAACCTGGTTCATATTTATTAATGCATTCTGTTTTATATAATACTAAATTTTTAAAAAGTACAAATATTAAACTTCCTGAACATACTTTTTATGTAGATAATATCTTTGTTTATTATCCTTTACCAAAAATTAAAACTATGTATTATTTAAATGTTGATTTTTATCGTTATTATATTGGTAGAGATGATCAATCAGTAAATGAACAAGTTATGGTAAAAAGAGTTGATCAACAAATATTTATAACTAAAACCATGATTGATTTCTTTAATCCTTATGATTATTGGGAAACTAATAAAAGATGCGCTAAATATATGATTCATTATTTAGATATTATGATGAGTGTCTCAACTATTTTACTTCAAATAGGCAATACTTTAGAATGTAAAGAAAAAAAAGAAGAATTATGGGAGTATTTAAAGAATAAAAATTATCGTTTATATAAAATTTGTAAAATAAGCGTTTCGGGAGCTAGTAATTTACCAAGATTTATTAGTATCCCAGGATATAAAATTGCTCAAAAAATATATAAATTTAATTAAGGGGTGAATAAAGTGGAATCTACTAAAAATGAAAAATTAATAATTATTATTTTAGTAGTTTTAAATGTTTTGGTTTACTGTGGTGATTGTTATTTATATTTTTTTAATAAACCAAAACAAGAAGTAAAAGAAGTTCCTAAAAAACCTAAAGAAAATATTTATATTACCAGTGATTTTTTTACTAATATTGAACCTCAAGTAAAAGGAATTGGTTATTACCAGCAAACTATTGGTAGTTTAATATTTTATAAATCTAGTTATAATGATAATTTAATTAGAATAATTATTGGTGAACAAGATGAATTAACTGATTTAACATATCAAAGTATTTTATCAACAATAAAATTTATGTATCAAGATGAATATGAAGAATTTGAAAGTAAGTTTACTGAATTAAAAAATTTAGGTTATGAAAGATATCAAATAACTTTAAATCCAACTTTAGATGAAATTGAAAAAAGATATTTACAAAGTTATAGTGATTATAAATTTGTTTTAATTGAAATAACTAGAGAACTTTAAAAAAGAGGTATTTTTTAAACAATATCTCTTTTTAAATAGATAATTCTCCTAATCTAATTAATTCTATAACTGCACTAGCTCGACCCTTAACTCCTAATTTTTGCATGGCATTTGATATATGATTTCTAACTGTTTTTTCACTAATTCGTAATTCATCAGCTATTTCTTTAGTCGTTTTATTTTCAATTAAAAGCTTAAAGACTTGATGTTCACGATTAGTTAAAATTCCTTTAGCCATTTATTTACTTCCTTTCTTTAAAATAAAATTATCTATTTTTAGTTTATGAAAGAGCCAAAAAAAAGAAACTCCTATTCTTGGAATTTCACCGTAATATACATTTTTTTATCACACATTTCTCTAATCGTTCTAATAATATTATTAGCTAAATTTGCACTATGATCTTTACTTGAAACTGTAATATTAATATTATCATCCTTAATTTTAACAAAACTTTCTAACTTATATTCTGTTTTAATTTTTTCTTCCATTTCTTCTTCTTGCCCTTTTTTAGAATTAAGAGTCATAAGAGAATTATACGCACTACTTTTTTCTTCACTTGTTTTAGTACTATCTAATAATATTTGTTGATAACTTTCCATCTCTTTTAAAACTTCTTCATCTTCTTTAACTCTTAAAGCTACTAATTCTTTATTTTCTGTTACCTCTGTAGAAACTAAAGCAGTATTTTCTGTATTACCTAAAATTTTTTCTAAACTATTATCTGATATTGTTACATAATAAATACTTAAAACTAATATTAAACTAAATAATGTTACAAACCATAAACTTTGTTTATTTATCATAAATTCTCTCCCATCATTTACTATACTATATGAACGATTTATAAAAATATTACAATATTTATGGCAATATATGGTATACTAAGAATATACTTAAATTGAAAGTGAGAAAGTTATGTATCAAATTTCATTATTATTTATGCAGTTTTTAATTTTTAGTATTATTGGCTATGTTGCGGAAATGATTATGTGTTTTATTGTAAATAAAAAATTAACTAATCG
>CANRMU010000109.1 GCA_947631895.1 uncultured Bacilli bacterium
CCTTAAATACGGACTTTTTTTTAAAATGTATACATAAATAAAATGTATACATAAGGTTAAACTTAGAATATAATAGAAAAGGAGTAGAAAAAATATGGAAAAAAAGAAAGATAGAAAGACATTATTATTTATAGTAGTAGGAGTAATAGGACTGTGTTTAATTACACTTGGAATAACATATGCCTATTGGATACTAACAAAACAACAAACAGGAGAGAATGTAGTTAATACAGCTTGTTTAAATATAACATTTACAGAAGAAAATGATATAAGCTTAGATAAAGCATATCCAATGAATGAAGACCAACTAGCAAGTTTTTTATCAAGTGCAACACCATATCATTTTATAATTCATAATGAATGTAATGATTTAGCAAGTGCAAGTATTAATTTAGAATCATTAGCAGTAAGTGGAAAAGCCTTAGAAGATGAATATATAGATGCAATACTATATGAAGATGATTATAATTCAAACTTAAACACAAATAAAAAATTAACAGGAAATACACCAAATGATGAAAACAAAGTAATTAGTGATGCAAAACATGCTTATAGTTTATATAATTTCACATTAAAAGCAAATGAAGAAAGAGATTTTAATTTATTACTATATATGGACCCAGTAACACCAATGGTAGATGCAAATATGAATGCAAGTTGGAAAGGCAAAATAACTTTAAGTACAGAATATCAAGAAGAAAATACAACAATAAGGCAAATAACTCGAAGTGATACAAATGGAATGTGGGGATATAAAGATAAATTAACCAAAATAGTAATAGAAAATAAAAAGAGTGTAAAAACAGCAGAAGATGGTGGAAAAATATATGGCCCATATGATGAAAGTGCAGATGGATATGGAGGAGCACAAAGTTATGTAGTATGTGATAATGAAGAAATAGATTGTACAGGATATTTACAAGGAACAAATGGAATAAAAGCAAATGAAGATAGTAGTTGGCTATTTCAAGGTTTTACAAATGTAACAAAAATAGAAGGATTAGAAAATTTAGATACAAGTAATGTAATAAATATGAAGTATATGTTTTGTAATATGACTAACTTGCAAGAATTAGATTTAAGTAGTTTTGATACAAGTAATGTTACTAATATGAGTGAAATGTTTCAAGGCTGTAATGTAACAACATTAGATTTAAGTATGTGGGATACAAGTAATGTTACAGATATTGGTGGTATTTTTAGAGCAATGACAGAATTACAACAATTAAATATAAGTAATTTGGATTTAAGCAAAACAGATACATTTTTACAATTATTTGCATTAAATAATAATTTAACAACAATAAACATGTCAAATGCAATTTTACCTCAAAATAGTGCAAGTTTGTTATCAGGTCTAACAAGTTTAGAGAATGTTATATTAGATAATATAGATACAAGTCATGTAAATAATATGGTTGCTATGTTTCTTAATTGTAGTAGTTTACGACAATTGGATTTAAGTGATTTTGATACAAGTAATGTTATAGCTATGGCTGGTATGTTTAATGGGACTACAAATTTACAATCAATAACTTTTGGACCTAAATTTATTCATAAACCCGAAGCAACAACAAATGGAATGTTTGGTGGTTGCCCATCACAAGATAGACCAACAGGAGATACATGGAATGGTGTAAGTTTTGATTAAACATAAAAAATAATTATTAAGAATAAGATTTAATAGGTGATTATATGCCTTATCTTATTCTTTTTTTTAAGGGTTTTATTATTGGTATTGGTAAAATAATACCAGGAGTTTCAGGTTCAGTTTTAGCAGTTAGTATGGGTGTATATGAAAAGTCTTTAGATTATCTTGCTAATTTTAGAAAAAAAATTAAAGAAAGTATTTGTTTTTTAATGCCTTTAGGTTTAGGAATTATTATGGCTATTTTATTATTTAGTAAAATAATTTTGTTTTTTTTAAATAGTTATCCTATGCCAACTTTATGTTTGTTTTTTGGTTTATTAATTGGAACTATTCCTAGTGTTATTAAAAAGATTAAATTTAAATATCAAGATTATTTAGTAATTATTTTAATTATTAGTATCTTTTTATTGTTAACTAGTAGTATATCTTTACCAACTTTTGAAATAAATTCTAATTTATCTTATTTATGGATTATTATGTTAGGAATGATTGATGCTTTATCAATGATTATTCCTGGTTTAAGTGGAACTGCTATTTATTTAATGCTGGGTAGTTATCCTTTTATTTTAAATTTGTTTAGTAATCCCGTAGAAAATATTTTAGCTAGTAGTTGTTTTATAATTGGTTTTATTCTAGCTTTTTTATTACTTGCTAAATTATTAAATTATTTGTTTAAAAAAGCTAATCATTTAACTTGGTTAGTTATTATATCTTTTATTTTATATTCTTTAATTATGTTTTTAATGGAGATTCCTTTTGTTTTTAATTTTACAAATATTTTGTTAGCAATTTTCTTTATTTTATTAGGTTTTATCCTAGTTTTAATGACACCATTGGCATAAATTTTCCTTAATAAAAATAAAACTTCTAATTACCAAAGTAAAAAAGGTAAATTAGAAGCTTTTTTATTCCG
>CANRMU010000110.1 GCA_947631895.1 uncultured Bacilli bacterium
TTTCAATTACATTAATTATTTCTTCTTCATTAGATTTAACAAATAAATTATCTTCACTTAAATTAACACTTGGATATGTTCTTTGATTATCTTCATTAATTTTATTATTTAAGCTTTCATATTCTTCTTTAATTTTAATTGCATCAGTTATTACTACTTTAACTTCATCTTTAAAAGAAAAATAAATCATTATACTACCAACAATAAGCAACATAACAAGTAATAAAATCAAAATGATTTTATCTTTCTTCACTTCTACCACTTCCTAAATATTATTTTACAGAAAATAGTTAAAGTTTTCAATCAAAAATTACACCTTGCCATGTATCACCACTTGGTCGGTCAGTTGATAAACATTCACTAAACATATTGCTAGTATATGCGCCAGATTTATGAACAAAATTTAAGCCAAAAGTAATATGTTCTAGACTAGACGTTCGATTAAACATTGCTGACATTTCGGTTACATTATTTGTATTCCAACTACTTAAATCTAGCTTAGTTAGTGATGAGCAGCCCATAAACATTGTTTTCATATTAGTTACGTTACTAGTGTTAGAACCCGCTAATTCTAACGTAGTTAAACCTTTTAAATTATAAAATAAATTACTACAATTTTTAGGAAAAACTACTCCATTCATTCTAATTATTGATAAATTAGGATTATTAGGAAATAACTGATTATTATTGTAAGCATCAGCAATTCCACTTAAATTCCAACCATTTAAAGTTAAATTAGTTAAACCAGATGCACTAAACATATCCGTCATATTCGTAACATGACTTACATTCCACATGCTTAAATTTAAAATATTTAAATTTGAAGTTTCATAAAACATTCGACTCATATCTGTTACATTACTTGTATTTGAACCAGTTAAAAATATATCAGTTAAAGAAGATAAGTAAGCAAAGAAATAACTACTATCAGTTGGAAAGACAAAATTAGTCATGCTCAATGATTGCAAACTTGAATTACTTGAAAATAATAAATTATCTTGTATACCAATACTTCTTACACCACTCAAATTCCAATTGCTTAAATTAATATACTTAATATTAGATAATCCTTCAAAAATATGTTCTATCTTAGTTACTTGACTTGTATCAAAACTACTTAAATCTAATGATACAATATTAGATGCTCCTTGAAACATATATCTCATATCTGTAACATTACTAGTATTTACGTTTTTCAAAGTCAAATTAGATAGAAGTTTATCATCACTTAATCCACTAGTTGAAATAAAAAAACTTGCTATATTATCATTAAATTTCCAATTACTTAAATCTAAATTATTTAAATTAGTCATGTCTCTAAACATTCCACCAACACTTCTTAAATTAGTTGTATCAAAACTGCTTAAATCTAATGTTGTTAATCCTGAACATCCAGAAAACATCTCAGCCATATTAGTTACATTACTTGTATGTGTATTACCAAGAACTAAATTTGTTAAATTTGTTAAACCAGCTGAAAAAAAGCCTTGACTATTACTAGGAAACGTTGCACTGTACATAACAATTGTTTCTAAATTAGAGTTTCCCCCAAATAAACCAGGATTATATGATAAATTTCCTAAATTCCAATTGGCTAAAATCAATTGAGTCAAACTAGAACAATCATAAAACATTGCATACATATTTGTTACATGGCTAACATCCCACATACTTAAATTTAAATTTTCTACTCCAGTATTACTAAACATATAATTCATTTGTGTTACATCGCTAATATCTAATTTTTCTATATTATCTATTGCAGATACACTAGTAAAACCGCTAAACAAATAATTACTATTTTGATTTAATTTAACTCCTCCATCGCCTTGTAAATATCCTATACAGTTAATATCACCTGTTTCACATACGACATAACTTTGAACGCCATTTGATTCATATATGCTTTCTGCAAATGGACCATATACTACTTCATTATCTAAAGCAACTTTTTCATCTTTTTTATCTTCTATTACTATCTTTGTTAATTGTTCTTTATATTTCCACATTCCATCTTCATCAGTTTTGGAAATTTCTCTTATTGTATTAGTATCTTTCATATATTCTGTACTTAATGTTATTTTTCCTTGCCAACTAGCATCCATTGTACTTTCATTCATGGGTGTATCTTTATCTAAATAGATTTGTAAATTAAATTCTCTTGTTTCATTATTTTTTAATGTAAAATTATATAAGGCATATGCATGTCTTGCATCTTTTATTACTTTATTACTATCATTTATTGTATTTCCAGTTAACTTTTTACTGCTATTTAAATTATTATGATAATCTTCTTCATATAATAATACATCTATATAATCATCTTCTAATAATGTATTACTTACATTTAATGTTTCTAAATTGATAACGGCATTTTGTAAATTATTACATTTATTTGTTATGGTAAAATGATATGGGGTTTGAATGTTTAAAAAATATTCTAATTCATCTTCTTCCATTGGATATGCTTCATCTAATGTTATATCATTTTTCCCACTAAAATCTATTTTTAAACAGGCACTTTTAACAACATCTTTATTGGTTTGTTCTTTTGTTAACATCCAATAAGCATATGTTACTCCTAAACATATAACTATAGTAGCTATTATTCCTATAAAAGTATATTTAAATTTTTTATTTTGAAATAACTTTTTCATCATATCATCTCCATCATAATCATAACAAATAATTAAACATAAATAAAAAGAATTAACTGTTACTTATGTCAACTCTTTACATTTAATCTATTTTAACTAACTCTTTAATATTTCTAATAACTTTCTTTTCAATTCTAGAAATATATGATTGACTAATCCCTAACATATCGGCAACTTCTTTTTGAGTATAACTTTCCGTATTATTTAAACCATATCTTAAAACCATAATTTGTTTTTCTCTAGGATTTAATTTATTTATTTCACACGCAACTATATTTTTTTCAACACCTCTTTCATATTCATCACTTACTAAATCAGTATCAGTTCCTAAAATATCTTCTAAATGTAATTCATTTCCTTCAGCATCATAATTTAAACTATCTTCTAAAGATATCTCTTTCTTTCTTTTTTTATTTTTTCTTAAAAACATTAATATTTCATTAGCAATACACCTAGAAGCATAAGTTGCTAATTTAATATTTTTATCTATTTTATATGTTTCAATTCCTTTAATTAAACCAATAGACCCAATACTAACTAAATCTTCTAATTCATAACCAGTATTTTCATATTTTTTAGCTAAAAAAACAACTAATCTTAAATTATGTTCTATTAATTTATTTTTAGCTTCAACATCACCATTCTTAGCTTTAATTAAATAAGCTAGCTCTTCTTCTTTATCTAGTGGTGGTGGTAGTTTATCAGTACTTCCTACAAAAAAACATTCATTATATTTTTTCTTTAACCAATTAATAATTTTATTTAACATAAAAATCCTCCAAACATTTAAAATTTAACAAACAATCTACTCCATCATTTAATAAATCATCTTCACTTATTCCTAATAAATAATCAGACTTTTTAATCCCAAAAATTTCAACATAAGATAATTTAATACATTTAATTAAACCATGATGATTTAATGTATTATAAGGAACATACATAGGACTTCTAATCGATACTATTCCTTTAAGTTTTTTCTTATTAATTAAAACAATTTTTTTCTTAGTTACAGGATCTATTAATTTATTACCGGTATCTATAAACCCATTAATTTTTAAACTTTTACCATTACTAAAAGAAAAAATTACAGGCACTATTTTATTATAGAAAGATACTTCTCTTCGTTGTTTATAATAAATATATAAAATTATTGGTGAAATTATTACTAAAAAAAGATAATTAATCGATACATCATCATAAACAAACATTAACCCACTAACATTTTCTCTAAAACTTAAATTTAAAAAATATAAAAAACCACCTAAAACAACACTAGTCATATAAAAATAAGCCATATTATTTATTAAATATTTTTTATCTTTAATTCCAAAAGTTATACTAATCATTATAAAACTTAATATAATTTTAAATAAAAATAAAGTTATATTATTAAAATTTAAGAAAAGACTAAAAATACTAATTGAGCCTATTAAAGCCCCAAAGAAGACTTTTCTTAATTTAACATTTCTTTTTAAGGTGATACTAACAGTTAAAAGTAGTAGAAAGTCAAAGAAAAAGTTTAAAAAGAATAAAGCATCTAAATAAATAGTCATAGTATCACCATAGATATATTATCACACAAAGAAAAAAGATTTTGTCGAAACAAAACCTAAAAGTTAAATTTTAATCAAAAATTACATCTTGCCAAGATTCTCCAGTTGGTCTATCTAAAGTTGGGCAGCTTTCAAACATCATAGTAGTATAAGCATTTTCTTAATGAATAAAATTTGGCCCAAAAGTAACCTAAAACACTGCTATTTTTTTCAACACTTTCATCAAATGGACCATATTTTATCTGTCCTGCAAGTGCAGTTTTTTCAACTTTTTGAGGTTCAATAACCAGTTTGGTTAATTTACTAGCATAGGACAATAAACCATTATTAGTATTTAAATTATTTCTAATTTCTAATGTCCCTGCATTAGCAAATTGATTTTCTTTAAAAATCGAGTAGAAGTATGGGTCACCCCATACAACCCTCTCAGAACCGTACGTGCGGGTTTCCCGCATACGGCTCTTCACAATATAGTATCTATTCACCAGAAAGTTTATCCTTTCTGAATTATTCTTGCTATTTTAGTTAACATCATTT
>CANRMU010000111.1 GCA_947631895.1 uncultured Bacilli bacterium
GCTCACTATGATCACCTAGTAAAGTTTATTTACAAAACACCTATTTTATGATAAATTTATATTGGGTGAAATAATGAAAAAGAAAACAAGACAAATAGTAACATGGATTACTTTATTTATAATGGTTGGTGGCATTGTAGCAAGTATTGTTGCTTACACCTTACAATAGTGGTATGAATTACCATTCTTTTTTTTTACTTATAAGCCATAATAGTATTAGGTAAGGTGATTTAAAATGAAAAAAGTATTAATCACATTAATTGCATTTTTAGGAATGCCTTTAAGTATTTTAGCCTATTCTAATAAGGTTATTTTAGGTGGAGAGAATATTGGTATTCATATTGATACAAAAGGAATACTAGTTATTGGTTTTTATCAAGTAAATGGTAAAATATTAAAAGGTAATCCTGAAATTATGATTGGTGATGAAATAGTTAAAGTAAATGATAAAAATGTTAATTCAATTGATGAATTAACAACTGAAATTGAAAAAAATATCGTTAATAATGAAGTAAATTTAACTATTAAAAGAAATGATAAGTTACTTTCTACTACTCTACCTTTAGAACAAGTAGATGGCATTTATAAAACCGGATTATATGTTAAAGATAACATAACCGGAATTGGAACATTAACTTATATTGATCCGGAATCTAAAATTTATGGAGCTTTAGGACATGAAGTATTAGAAAGTAAAACTCTAAAAATGGTTGAAGTTAAATCAGGTAGTATTTTTGAAAGTAATGTCACTTCAATTAAGAAAAGTACGGATGGAACAGCTGGTGAAAAGAACGCTAATTTTAAATTTGAAAATACTTATGGAACAATAAATGAAAATACCACAAATGGGATATTTGGTAAATGGCAAAAGCAAATAGATAGTAATACTATAGAAATAGCTGAACCTAATGAAATAAAAATTGGACCAGCTAAAATATATACCGTTTTAAATGGTAATGAAAAAAAAGAATATGATATAAATATTACATCTATTCAAGATTATAATGATACTAAAAATTTGACATTTGAAATAAAAGACCAAGAATTAATTAATAAAGCAGGAGGAATAGTTCAAGGCATGAGTGGATCACCTATAGTTCAAAATAACAAATTAATCGGAGCAGTAACTCATGTTATAGTAGATCATCCAACAAACGGATATGCTATATTTATTACCACGATGTTAAAAAAAGGTGATGAAATAAACAATTAAAAAAGAAAGTATATGATTAAAATTACTTTCTTTTTGTTAATCAAAACTAACATCAGTCCAAGATTCTCCTGTTGGACGATCTGGGGCTGGACAACTGCTAAACATACCACTTGTAGTTGCTTCCGGTTTATGGACAAAATTTGGTCCAAATGTTATATGATTTAATTTAGATGTACTGCTAAACATCCTATTCATATTATTTACTTCACTTGTATCAAAACTACTTAAATCTAAATTTATTAATTTATAATCACTTTCAAACATATTACTCATATCATTTACATTTTTAGTATTAAAATTACTTAAATCTATGTTTTGCAAAACACTTAACATCCTAAACATACCACTCATATTAGTTACACTCTCAGTACTAAAACTGCTGACGTTTAATTTAGTTAATTGTGAACATCCATTAAACATTTGAAACATATCTGTTACCCCACTTGTATCAAAACTACTTAAATCTAATTCTTGTAAATTTTTCATTCTATAAAACATTCTATTCATATTTGTAACTTCACTGGTATCCAAGTTTTCTAAGCCTTCAATTGTTGTTACTTTTGTAAAATCCATAAATAAATTGCTACTATTACTATTGGCTTTTACTCCTCCTTCACTTTGCAAATAGCCTGTGCAATTTGCTTCATCACTATCACATATGACGTAACTTACTACTGCATCTGTTCTTCCATCTCCTTCATTATATGGACCATATTTTGTTTCTCCTTCTTGTGCTATTTTATCTTCCTTTTTAGTTTCGATTACTATCTTAGTTAATTTATCTTTATATTCCCACATTCCATCATTAGAAGTGTCAATAACTTTTAATGTTCCAGAATTTCTAAATCTATCTTCTTTATATTCACTGCTTAAAGTTATTTTGCCTTTCCAACTTGCATTCATTGTTTCTTCACTTCTTGGAGTATCTTGATCTAAATATAATTGTAAATTAAATTCTTTTTCTTCATTTTGTTTTAATGTAAAACTATATAATTTGTAAGCATGTAATGATTCTTTTATTACTTTTTTTTCATCATTTAATACATCTTCTGTTAATTTTTTATTTTTAAATAGATTTGCTTTATAATTTGTTTGATATAAAACAGCATCGATATATTGGTCTTCTAACTGTTTTTCTTCTCCAGCATTTAAACTTTCTAAATTTATTGTGATATTTGCTAAATCATCACATTCATTAGTTATGGTAAAATGATATGGTGTTGCTGTACTTAAAAATTTATCTAGTTGTTCATCTGTCATTGGATATGCTTTTGGTAAATTAATATCATTCTCGCCTGTAAACGAAATATTTAAACAAGCTGTATTAACAACGTTCTCGCCCGTTTGCTGTTTTGTTAGTATCCAATAAGCATATGTTACTCCTACAACTAATAATATTGTTCCAATTACTCCTAAAATCATTAAGATATATGTTCTACTACTATTTTTCTTTTCCATAGTCATCCTACTTTCTATATATATCTTAACATAATAATTAATGTTTAAACTAAATAATTAAAAAAATTTTCATCTTTTAATGTAAACTTTTATTGTTTTTTAAAATAATTCAAAATTTTTTCACCGATATTATAAATCTTTAAGTTTTTCAAAATCTTTTGGTAAAAACATATATTTCATAAATTCATCTTTAGTTATACTTTTAATTTTAGAACTATATTCATTAATTAAATTAGAAATTTTATCAATAAAACTTGAATAACTATCTTTATTTGCAAAATACTTTATGCAGATTAACACTGCAAGTAAATCTTTTTTGCCTTGTAAATATTCTCCACTTTCGTTTTTTTCTAAATCAAAATATAAATGATATGGAGTATTTAATATATGTACTTTTCGATGTATAAAACCATATAATTTGTCATCATGGCAGCAACAATTTCTAATATTAATTATAATTTCTAACATATTCTTTACTTCACTAAATTTTAAAGTATTATCATTTACGATTTTTTGAGATATAACTCCTTTAGCTGCTGAATCACTGTTTAAAATAAGATCTCTTACCATACCAAAAGTTAAAACTTTTATTAATACCCATACTGGTATAAATGAATATTCATTTCTATAATATTCAATAGCTCTACTTTCTTTACCATACCAAGCAATTTGATTATTTAATTTACTAATTGAATCATAATTATTAGGATTAACCAAATCAATATCTTTATGGCCAAATCTTTTAGAAAAATTATTTGAAAAAACAGTTTTTACTTTTTGTTCAATTTCAAAAAGTATTTCAGCAAATGCTAATTTTAATTTTTTATCAAATTGATACAAAGTAAAAATATCTTCAAAATATACATTTTCTTTATATGTATCATTATTTTTAAAAGGCTCTTTATAGCCTGTTATAAAATAATAATTATTATTTTCAAATATTTCTTTTAATTTTTCTTCATCATTTATGAGAATGCCCTTATTTTTAATATTTTCTATAAGTTGTTCAATAGTTAAAAAATCTTTTATTTTTGTATTCATTTAAAATCACCACCATAAGGACTATTCTATCATAAAATGAAAACAATTAAAATATAAAAAGGCTGACAGACCGAAGTCTAAGTAACTATTCAGACTAAGTCATGCTAAAACGAGAGCTTTATAAAGAATGGCTCTCTTTTTAGTCAAATAAAGTTTTATTATTGAATACATCCATTATTGATTTATAAGGATTTATATTTCTTTTGATTGATGTTTTTATTATTGATAAAGAATTTGCAAAACATTGAGCAACATCTAAACTTCTAAATCCACCAGATATTTTAGTTTTGGTTTT
>CANRMU010000112.1 GCA_947631895.1 uncultured Bacilli bacterium
CGATTATGGATACGCAACAAACGGAGGAAGTATAGGAAGAGAAACGTGTTTTGCAAAGGAATTATATAATTGGAATAGTACAAGTGGAAATTATAAGAGTGAATGCGGTGGAACAGATTGGTTAAAGCCCAATAGTGGATATTTATGGACTCTATCGCCGTATTCCTCTAACTCCTACGGTGCGTTCCGTGTGGGTTCATCCGTGTATGTCAACTCCAATGGCGGCGTCAGCAACGCGACTGGGGTGTGGCCGGTCGGGTATCTGACATCGAAAACGAAGATAATAAGCGGTGAGGGCACAATAGAAGAACCGTATCACCTTCAAATCGCGAGTTAATGGTCCGTTGGACGGCGATTGTCGTCCCGGACCCCAATTTGGGTTTGTTTACTAACATTTGTGTCTCAAAATATTAGTAATAGGTTTACTCTTCTAGAAATAGTAAGTATAATATAATTGTCTTACATTTTCTAGAAGTTTTATTTAGAAAGGAATGATTTTTTATGAAAATAAGTATGGAAGAAATGGTTAATTATTGTAAACAATATGGTTTTATATTTCAAGGTAGTGAGATATATGGCGGTTTATCTAATACTTGGGATTATGGTCCAATAGGTCGTGAATTAAAAGAAAATATTAGAAGAGCTTGGTGGAAAAAGTTTATACAAGAAAATCCTTATAATTATGGACTTGATTCAGCTATATTAATGAATCCTGAAGTATGGGTAGCATCTGGTCATGTTGCTTCTTTTGCAGACCCTCTAATTGATTGTAAGAAATGTAAAACTAGACATCGTGCTGATAAATTAATTGAAGATTTTACTAAGGGTTTAGAAACTGGTGATGGTTGGTCTAATGAAAAATTAGAAAATTATATTTTAGAAAATCATATTAAGTGTCCTAATTGTGGTAGTCTAGAATTCACGCCTATTAGAAAATTTAATTTATTATTTGAAACTCATCAAGGGGTTACTGAAGAATCTAAAAATAAAGTTTATTTGCGTGGAGAGACTGCTCAAGGTATATTTGTTAATTTTTTAAATGTGCAAAGAACAATGCGGGCTAAAGTGCCTTTTGGTATTGGACAAACTGGTAAGAGTTTTCGAAATGAAATAACTCCTGGTAATTTTATTTTTAGAACTAGAGAATTTGAACAAATGGAATTAGAATTTTTTTGTAAACCTAATACTGATTTAGATTGGTTTGGTTATTGGAAAAGTTTTTGTCTTAATTTTTTGAAAGATTTAGGAATTAATAAAGATAATTTAAGATATCGAGATCATGCTAAAGAAGAGTTAGCCTTTTATAGTAAAGCCACTACTGATATTGAATATTTATTTCCAATGGGTTGGGGTGAACTTTGGGGTATAGCTGATCGTACTGATTATGATTTATCTGTTCATGAAGAACATTCTAAACAAGAATTAAAATATTTAGATCCGGAAACTAATGAAAAATATTTGCCTTATGTTATTGAACCTTCTGTTGGTTTAGATCGCTTATTATTAAGTATCTTATGTGATGCATATTGTAAAGAAATGAATGGAGATGAAGAAAGATTAGTGTTAAAGATTCATCCTTTCTTAGCACCTTATAAAGTAACTATTTTGCCATTAATTAAAAAATTACATGCTGATAAAGCTAGAGAAGTATATGGTGATTTAGCAAGTGAATTTATGTGTACTTATGATGAAGCAGGAAGTATTGGCAAGAGATATCGTAGAAGTGATGCAATTGGAACACCTTTTGCTATAACAATTGATGATGAAACAATTAATAATAATACGGTAACATTAAAAAATCTGGATACGATGGAACAAATAACTTTAAAATTAGAAGATTTAAAACTTTACATAAAAGACAATATTCAGTTTTAAATATTATTGAAATATAAAAATATATTTGCTAAAATAATGTTAAGAATAGAGTGAGGATAATATGAATGAGAAAAAATTAATGCGTAATATGTATTTTACGGTAATCTGTGCGATAGTTATTTTAGTTGCAATTGCTTTTAATGGAACATATTCGTTTTTTGTAGCAAGTGTAACTAAAGCTCCTGGGACTGAAGATGCAACGACTAACATTAATGCCGGAGGAGTAGCTTATGTAACTATTACTGGTCAAACTGAGGTTGAACCAATAACTAATATGATTCCAGATGATAGGTTTAATTATACATTTACACTTACTAATAATGATGATTTTGATGCTACAGGTATTAAGTTATTATGGAGGGATGTTGTAAATGACTTTGTAAATAAGAAAGATTTAATTTATACATTAAAAAATACAACAACTGATACTGAAATAATAACTGAAGAACAATCTAAAATGTTTCCTAGTTTAGATGATGAAGTTATTGCCTCTGGATTAACAGTTGGAGCATCAACATCTAATACTTATCAATTAACAATTATTTATGTAAATGATCCAGATAATAATCAAATGATAGATGAAGAAGGTAACCCTTTAGATATGGGTAAATCTTTTAGTGCATCAATTGAATTAGAACATGAAATCTAATATTAAAGAAAGGTAAAAAGGGTGAAAAGATGAATGTATTAAGTATTGGTAAAATTGCTTATGATATTACGATTCCAGTTGAGAATTTTCCAACTGAAA
Source organism: uncultured Bacilli bacterium (assembly GCA_947631895.1). GTDB lineage: Bacteria > Bacillota_I > Bacilli_A > RF39 > UBA660 > Ventrenecus. Next base: position 2,624 of record CANRMU010000112.1, read on the forward strand.
ATTCTAAAATGTCTTTAAAAGAAAGAATGGAATATAGTGGAGGTTCAGCATGTAATGTTGCACTTTTATTAAATAAATGGAATTGTGAAACATATTTTTCAGGAGTAATTGGTTATGATGATTATGGTTCTTCAATTAAAAAAGAATTAGATAGTGAAAATGTTCATACTAATTATTTAGAAACTAACTATGAAAAACAAACAACAATGAATATTGTTTTAGTAAATAAAGCTAGTACTTCAAGAACTATTATGGCAATTGAGCCTGTTATAAATCATATTAAAAAGAGTGATTATCAAGAAAGTTTTGAGGTAATATATTCTGATGGTTTTGAATATTCAGCAACAGTAAGTGCTTTAAATCAAAATCCAACAGCTATTAGTTTATTGGGGGCTAGTTTGGATAGCGGTAGTGATGAAAAAGAAGTTATGACTATTGGTAAAAATGTTAAATACATTACTTTTTCAATTGATTTTGCTGAAAAACAAACTAAAATGAAAGCTGATTTTAATAATCCTCAAACATTATTAAATATATATAAAGAATTAAAAAATAAATTACCTAATACAAATATTATAGTTACATTAAAAAATATGGGAGCTATGTATCAACTTAATGATGAAATTAAAGTAATGCCTACTATTTCAGTTCAAGAAGTTGATAGAACAGGAGCAGGAGATATTTTTGATGGAGCATTAATATATGCTTTATGGAAAAATTATGATATTGAAAAAGCTATTAGAATTGCTAATATTGCAGCTGGACTTTCAACAACTAAATATGGAGTTAAAAATTCAATGCCATTGTTATCAGAGGTAATTAGTTATTATGAACAAAGATTTGGACCTATTGATGTTGTTGAACAACCAGTTGTTGTAGAACAAAATGCTCAAGCTGGAAATGTTGCTACTCAAAATGCTGCACAAGTAAATGCAGGACAACCTGTCCAAAATGTTCAAACAACACCTGTACCAACACAAGTTGTTCAAAATGTAGCACCTCAAACTGTGACTCCTCAAAATGTTACGCCAACAGGGCAACAACCAAATAATCCATCATGATAAATAGCTATCCTAAAATAGATTTACATGGAGAATATGCTGTAACTGCTTATACAGTGGTTCATTCCTTTTTAATTGATAATCTAAAATTAAAAAATCAATATGTAGTTTTAATTCATGGCAAAGGTACTGGTAAATTAAAAGAAGAAGTACATTATATTTTAAAAAAAGAAAAATTTGTTAAAAATTTTCATTTAGATCCTTATAATTTAGGTCAAACAATTGTTGAATTAGATTTAAATTATAACTTTAAGTAAATAGTGTAGAGCTATTTCTTTTTTTATAAATTTTTTATCAAAATCAAATGTTGGTTCCGACTCGCCTAATGCATTTAAAATAGCATTTTTTGGTAGTATAGATGAAGGTGATGGTAGTATTTGTTATTCAGCAAATGTTTGGCCAACTATATATTTAAAACCAACTGTTAAAATAACTTCTAATCCTCATCCAGAACAAGAATATGGAACTATTGATAATCCTTTTCAATTAAGTCAAAGTGGTATGTAATTTATCACTTTTTTTAACGTAAAAATAATGGTAAAATATTAGTGAATGGAGAGTGTTATATGTACGATGTAGTAATTGTTGGAGCAGGACCTGCTGGTTTATTTGCGGCTTATGAATTAATCACTAAAAATAAAAATTTAAAAGTTTTATTGCTTGATAAAGGAAGATTTGCTAATAACCGGGTATGTCCAATGAATAAAACTAAAATTTGTTCTAATTGTAAACCTTGTCAAATTTTATCTGGCTTTGGTGGGGCTGGTACTTTTTCAGATGGTAAATTAAATTTTATTCCTAAATTAGGGAAGACTGATTTGTTTAAATATATGCCGATTAATGAAGCATATGATTTGATTGATGATACCGAAAAAATTTTTAATAAATTTAAAATGGATTCAACTGTATATCCTACTAATATGGATGAAACTAAAAAAATTGAAGAAAAGATTGCTCGAGTAGGAGCTAATTTATTAGTTATTAAACAAAAACATTTAGGTAGTGATAAATTACCAAATTATATTTTAGAATTTACTAATTATTTAAAAGAACATAATGTTACAGTTAAAGAAAGTACTGAAGTTATTGATATTGTAATGCAAGAAGATGAGACATTTAAAGTTATGTTTAAAAATGAAGAATTTGTTTTATCTAAATATGTTATTGTGGCACCTGGGCGTACTGGAGCTAAATGGGTGCAAAGTTATGCTGAAAAACATAATATTGCTTATACTTCTAAAAGTATTGAAATTGGAGTCAGAGTTGAGGTTCGAAAAGAGATTCTTGATCCTATTACTGATATTATTTATGATCCAACAATCTTTATTAAAACTGATACTTATAATGATGAAATAAGAACTTTTTGCACTAATCCTGGGGGTTTTGTAGCTAAAGAAAATTATAATGGTTATATTTGTGTTAATGGTCATGCCCTAAAAGACATTAAATCTAAAAATTCTAATTTTGCTTTTATTTCTAAAGTTAATTTAACAGAACCGATAACTAATACTAGAGAATATGGCGAAAGTATTGCGAAAATTGCTAATACTTTAGGAGATGGTAAGCCAATTATTCAAAGTCTTCAAGATTTAAAAAGAGGAAGAAGAAGTACAATGAATCGGATTAATAAAGGGTTTATTGAACCAACTTTGAAAGATGTTGTCGCTGGTGATTTAGCTTTAGTTTTACCACATCGAATATTAAAAAATATATTAGAAGGATTAGAAACCTTAGATAAAATAATACCTGGGGTTAATAATGGTGAAACACTGTTATATGGACCGGAAATTAAATTTTTTAGTAATGAAATTGAAACAAATAATCAAATGAAAGTTTTAGATGAAAATATTTATTTTGTTGGTGATGGAGCTGGAAAGGCTGGAAATATTGTTGCTGCTGCGGCAACTGGGTTAATAGCTGCCCGAGATATTCTTAAAAATATCAAATAAATTTTGCCTAAAATTCGTTATTGACTATCCAAGGTTTTTATAGTAAAATTTACTTGTGACCTTGGTAATGGAGTGATACTCAAGAGGCTGAAGAGGCGCCCCTGCTAAGGGTGTAGGTCGGGCAACTGGCGCGAGA
>CANRMU010000113.1 GCA_947631895.1 uncultured Bacilli bacterium
GCCGTTTGATTTAATAATCGAAAGGCATCATTAAAACCAGCACATACAGAATTATGTTCAAGAAATACTGAATAATAACTTTGATCATATTTTGAAGCTTTATAAGTATTTCCTAGTTGTGTATATACTCCAAAAACCATTGCCTTATCATGGTCACTCATATTATCATTTACCTGTTCCATAGCATACAAAATATTTTGTTCAATAATTGCCTTTTCATTATCAAGAGCATTAACAACATTAATAAAACTTAAGAAACCAACAACAAAAAATAATCCTATTTTACGCATTTTTAACCATTCCCTTTCATATAATATGTAATTTTAAAAGGTTAAAAAAAATTACATATTATTAACTCTTTTTCATTATAAACATTATATTAAAATCATATTAAAAATGCAATAAATAATAATACCCAAAAATAAAAGAAACTATCTTACTTCGATAATTTCTTTATTTAATAATTTTCTAAATAAATTAACTAACAATTTGAAGCTGATACGGTTCATCTATTGTGCCATTTCCATCTAAAATTTTTGTGGAAGTTGTAAGATAAACAACAGGGTATACCTCATATGTGCTGCTGGTATAGTCAAAATTGATATCTCCAGATGAATTAACTATAAAAGTAGTACTATTATAGTAAGAATTATAAGGTGAAAGAGTCCATAAATTACTACTTGGTTTTAACCAATTACTTATATTACAATTATTTTCAGAATAATTATATAAATTTTTCATTAAACAGCTTTTTCTATCAGTACCTCCTACTGCATATCCATAGTCAGATGGATAAATTAACCCTATTCCATTATGGTGGCTATTATCTGTATTATTACTCCATTCTGTTGGTGTATCATAACCATTTACTGTTGCTCCTCGTTCTTTTTCATAAAATTGTTTTGCAGTTATTTCGCTATTTGTCCATCCTCCTAGATTCCAGATTACTTCTTTATCTATCATATTTCTTGCTGTTTCATCTAAGCCTTTTGGCAAGTCTGTTCCTGTGTTGAAATCACACTCACTTGAAATTTCGCTAGTAAAACATGTTCCTATTTCACTTTTATAATATATGTCATTTAGTAAATCATTTAGCATGCTTGTAGTCCAAATATTACTACTTATATCAAAATAATAGTTCCCAATAGATTTTTGTTCTTTTATTCCATTTGTTCTAACTATTTTTATTCTTTGCTCTACTCCAGTTGCTGTTTTTACATTTACTAAGCCTATTATTCGCCAGATTTCATTATTGAATTCGACATAGTTATCTGGATCTGCTCCAGCATAACGATATTCTATTTTATTCCATTCAGCTACCAATTCTTCTAATTCTTCATGTGATACAGCATAAAGCCCATCGCCACTTTCAACTATTGATACTTTTTTGCCACTTAAATTTGCAGTTGGCATTTCTTTATATTCTGCACTTAAGGTTATTTTACCTTTCCAACTAGCATTCATATTTGCTTCTGCTCTTGGAGTTTGTGAATCCATATATAATTGTAAGTTAAAACTTTTGGTTTCTCCTTTTTGTAATGTAAAATTATATAGCTTATATGCATGTAATGAATCTTCTAAAACTTTATTTTCATCATTATAGATACTTGCAATTAATTGCTTTACACTATTTAAATTATTATGATAATCTGTTTCATAAAGAATAGCGTTAATATATTGGTCTTCTAATTGTTTTTCTTCTCCAGCATTTAAACTCTCTAGATTAATTGTTGCTGTAGCTAGTTCATTACATTCATTATGAATTGTAAAATGATATGGAGTTGCTGTACTTAAAAATTTTTCTAGTTGTTCATTTGTCATTGGATAAGCTTTAGGTAAATTAATATCATTTTCTCCTGTAAACGAAATATTTAAACAAGCTGAATTAACAACGTTTTCTCCAGTCTGCTCTCTTGTTAGTATCCAATATGCATATGTTACTCCTACAACTAATAGTATTGCCCAATTACTCCTAAAATCATTAAGATATATGTTCTACTATTATTTTTCTTTTCCATAGCAATCCTACTTTCTATATATATCTTAACATAATAATTAATGTTTAAACTAAATAATTAAAAAAAATTTACATTTTTTGATGTAAACTTTTTCTATTTTTTAATATTCATTGGATTAACATGAATTACAGCTAAAGAAATAATATCTAATTTTGTTAATTCTTTTTCAATGTTATTGGCTATTTCATGAGATTCAAAAGTTGACATATTACCATCAACAAAAATTGTTAAATTAACTTGAAATTGATAACCTATTGGTGTTGAATTAACATGATTTACTTTTAAAACTTCAGGATGTTTTTTTACTATTTCAATAACTTTTTCTTTAGTTTCTTCATCAATAGAACGATCCATTAATATTTTATATGCTTCAATAAAAATTTTTAAAGCACTATAAAGAATCCAAGAAGAAATAACAACCCCAATTAAACTATCTACCCAAAAAATGTTTTTCATTGCACAGATACTTGCAATTAAATTACCACAAGTAAGTAAGCAATCATTTTTATGGTCAATAGCGTTTGATAAGATTAATAAATTGTTATATTTTTTTCCTACTTTTTTAGTATAAATATATAAAGCTAATTTTGTAATTATCGTAATAATACAAACAATAATTAAATAAATTGAAAAATGATAATTACTAGGAACAAAAAATGATTTA